>DUBO01000023.1 GCA_012960245.1 Candidatus Binatota bacterium
GAGCGACGGGTCGATGCGGGCCACGAACGCGTCGTGCGCCAGGGGAACGGTCGAGCTTGCCGCGCAGTCTGCGCAAGCCGGCACCGGAATAAAGTCAGCCGAGATGGTTTTACCCGCCACGTAGAGATCGCCGGTCGGGCCGACCGCCACGTCGTAGGCTTCGTCACCCAAATCGCCGCCGAGAAAGCTCGAGTACTCCAGCACCGGGTCTATGATCAACTCGCGATCATGATCCCAGGCCGCCAACTTGAAGCCCACGCCGCCGTCACCGTTGAGCACAAAGGCGCTGTCGACGAGCTGCCTGCTACCGACCTCGTCGTGTTGCCAGGCGATCGGCCGCCGCAGCAACATCCGGCCGCCCCCCAACTCGACCCAGAGATCGCCGTTCTCGGACAACAGTAAGCCCGGTTGATCGCCAGCGAGGCCGCTGAGCCTGAAAGACAACTGGCCCGGGTCAACGCCCGGAGCAAGTATGAAGTCGTATTCGAGCCTGCCCTCGTTTGCGTAGTAGAGCATGTCGACTCCGGGGCGAAGGTCAGGATACCGAACCCGCTCATAGCGCTGCACCGAGCTGATCCAGCGATCGGGGTCGTCCCCCTTGAACCAAGCCGCGGTGCCCTGCAGCGGGAGTTCACCGGTGGGCTTGACCTCTAGCGCACCGTCGAGAGTGAGCATGACGGCCTGTCCGCTTATGCCGTCGCCGTTGGCAAGCACCAGCATTGCTCCGGCCTGGTCGAGGAACAAGCCGTGGTCGCGGCCGCGCGACAGGAAACCATCGCGGCCCGGCACCTGTCCGCTGTTAACCTCAAAAGCCATGGCAAGCACCGACGCGCGTGATTCGCCATGAGAAAGATCAGCAGAAGCCCGCCCCGAAGAAGCAGGAGCGGCCACTGGCCAGAAAGCGGTCGCGACCGTGAAAACCAGCACCGAAAAAATGAACGGCAGCCCCACCGCTGTTCTTTCGCCCTGGTCGTGTCTGATCCGTATCAACATTGAGCCTGCCCCAGCAGGAACGAGCCCTGTTCCGACCAGCGGAGAGGTGCTCGCGAATAGTAATAAAGCAATGTATGTGCCAGCTCGGAACTACTTTAAGCTATTGATAAAAGGGGCGTTGGCCAGTAAACAAGCGCTTTTAGCTGGGCTATATGCCCAGACTGGGGCAATCCCCCCCCCCCTGGCAAAACGCGGGCGTGTGGAACCCTATGCGCGGTGCGGCATGTGACTAGAGCGAACCTTTACCCACCTGTCCCGCCACCGCGCGGTCCTCGAGGTGGTGTTGCACGAGCATCGCCCGTTGCGGGTAGTCGGGGTGGCGATCGAGGAAGGCGTGGGCACGGCCACCGGCCGCCTCCTCAAGAAGCTGCATCACGCGGGCGAAGGCGCTGCCCCGGTAGCCGGCGGCCTCGGCCAGGTCTACGCCCAGCAGATCGGCGCGACGTTCAACCTCCCGGTCGAAGGCGAGGCCTGCCTCGCCGGCCATCCGCCGACGCCCCGTATTCCGCCGTGTAGTATTCCCTCGTGAATTAATCCCTCGTGAATTAACCCCTCGTGTCATTGCCCTGACGTGTTCCAGGCCGGGAAAGCGGCCGGCCACCGGTGCATGGCCCAGCAGCAGGTGCGCAAGTTCGTGGCCGAGCACTACCGCCAGTTGATCTTCGTCTTCGAGCAGGTCGAGCAGCGAGGACGACACGACCACGCCCCGCTGCGACGGCCCAGCGTTGGGCGAAGCGTACTCGATCATGAAAAAGTTCACGTCACGCGGCCAGGCTTCGGCCTCCACGTAGATGCTACGGCTGCCCTCCCCACGCTCAACCATGAAGGTGGCGCGATCGAGGCTCGAGATGTCGAAGCCCGGCAGCTCGGTGAGCCGACGGCCGTTTATGCCCACCAGGAGATCGCCCGCGGCCAGCACACCCATCGCCGGGCCATCCGGGTCGACCCAGGCCACAACCAGTCCGGGCGTCGTCGACTCTACCCCTAGTGCCTCGCGACTGGCCGGGGTCGCAGGCACAAAGAAAAACCCCCACCCCTTACCCGGCAATGATTCGGTCAACGATTCGTCGTCGTGAGAAGGCAACACCAGGGCCAAGCGGCGCGACACCCTCTGTAACGGGATCGCTCTGCGAATGAGCTGCTTGATGTGACTCACCCCGTCAGCCGTCGGCGACAACGAGCCCGACGACGCCTGCTCGAGGGCGGCCAGTTCAAGTCCCGCGAGCTCGCGGGACCTCAGCCAGAAAGACGGGCAGGTGGACATATTTCGGCCGCAAGCCACACGCCGTGCGAACTCAGTCCTCGGGCCCAGGGTGTAGAGAACCCCCGGCGAGATGTAAGCCAGGTGCAAATACTCACCGTCAACAGAAACAGCCAGGGGAAGGCCGCGGTCGGCCAGCAACGTAGACATCCGCGGCCAGCGCTCAATCGCACCCTGCAGCAATCGCGAACCGTCGCTGCTCAGGGCCACCGGGCTGCCGCCGCTGCGGGGAAAGTCCGAAGCAGTTACCAGGTAGTAACGCGCGGCCTGCGAATCCATGGTCGCGGCGCCCGAGACACGACTGGATGACAGGCTGCCGGCCGCCGGCAGGTGCCCCCCGGTGGTGCAGCCACTCGCCGCCAGCGCCCACGCGAGCAACAACGCCACGCCGACGGCCTGTTGCCGTCCGCACGCCTGTTCGCCAAGCGTGCGCCCACCCGTCCACCACACCACCAGCCCATTGTTTACCCATCCTGACGACACCACAAGACAAAGCTGTGCCCCCTGTGCTAGAAGGGGGCATGCCACGATACCTGATAGCTGCCGCCGTGACCGCCACGGCCCTGGTACTGGCCACCACCGCGCCCACGCCGGCCAGCCTCGCCGATCTCTACACGTTTCTCGAAAGGGCCGAACGCATGGCCGTGCCCACCCACATCCTACGCGCCGAGCTCGACATAATAACCGGCGACGGCGACCCGGTGAAGGCCGTGCTGTTTGTGAGCCCGGGCGACGAGCCGCGCATGGTCATCGACATCCCGGCGGCAGACTGGAGAGCGCTGCTACCCTTTGCCTGGGGCAAGGGATTGGTGGCCCGCGGCGAACGACGACCGGTGTCGATGTCAGTGGACGAAGTGATCCCGGGTACCGATCTCAGGCCGATGGAATTTTTTGCGTTCTGGAAAACGGACTACAGCAGCACTTTTGTTTCGGATGAAAGCACGAACGAAAAAACCGTATCGCTCTACCCGCCCGAGACCGTGCCCTACGAATTGTTTGTCATCGGCTTTGACAAGGCGCGCATGGTGCCGCTGACGTCGAAGTACTACACCGGCACTATGAGCAACCTGTCCAGGCTCCGCCTGGACAGCAAACACGTGATGGTCGGCTCGCGGCCGCGCCCCACCCACATCGAGATCCGCGACTACGGCGAGAACCGAACCACCACCGTCGAGCTGGCCTGGAGCGTACTCGCCGAGCTACCCGACGGCATAACCACCGACACGGGTTTTCACCTGGCGGTGCTCTCACTGGACGGCAGCTGACCCCGGTCACCCGTCGTCGCTCGCAGGATAGCGGCCGCCGCCGTGGCCGCGCCAAAGCCATTGTCGATGTTGACCACCGTGACGCCCGCCGAACAGGAGTTGAGCATACCGAGCAAGGCGGCGAGCCCGCCAAAGCTGGCGCCGTAGCCGACGCTGGTGGGAACGGCTATCAATGGCAGGTCGATGAGCCCACCCACCACGCTGGGCAACGCGCCTTCCATGCCGGCTACCACCAGGGCCACCGTGGCACTGCCCACGCGCTCGCGGCTTTCGAGCAGCCGGTGCAGCCCAGCTACCCCCACGTCGGCAAAGCGTAGCACTTCGGCTCCCAGGAACTCCAGCGTCTGCGCTGCTTCTTCGGCCACCGCCATGTCGCTGGTGCCCGCGCTGAGTACCGCCACGCTGCCGGGCAGCCGCGGCTGCTCTACGCCCTCGGCCATGCAACGGCCCAGGCGGGCGGTCGCATCGTATTGAAAACCGGGTAAACCCGTCGCCAGCTCGGCCGCCTTGCCCTGGTCAAGACGGGTGACCAGGAGGTGCTGGCCAGCCTCCAGCAGCGAACGGCCGATCTCGTTAATCTGTGCCGCGGTCTTGCCTTCGCCGTACACCGTTTCTGACACGCCGTTGCGCATGGGTCGGTGCAGGTCCACTCGTGCAAAGCCGAGGTCATCGAACGGGAGCGCGCGTAGTTCCTGCAGCGCCTGCTCGGCGCTCTTGTTGCCGGCGGCCACCTCTTCTAGCAGAGCCTTCGTGCGAGCTGGTGTCACAGCCTGGCCCCACGGCTGGCAGAAAAATGCTGGTAGCCACCTTCGAGGGCCTGCCCCCGAGCGTCAACCACGCTCCCGGCTTTCAGAGATGAGTCCATGCTTCCCACGCGGCTTATCGCTACCCCGTGGCGCCTGCCAAGCGAAGCAATGCTGTTGCGCGAGCGCCGATCGGAACGCGCCGTGAACAGCAGGAGATAGTCTTCACCGCCACCCAGTGCGTAATCAAGCACCTCGTTGACCAGCCCACCCCGGCCGCGCGCGGCCGCCATCAATGCCCGCGACAAGGGCAGGCGGTCGGTATCGAGCAGCGCGCCGAGGCCCGAAGCCGATGCAACGCGAGAAAGATCGAGCACCAGTCCGTCGGACAGGTCTATGGCTGCGCCCACCCCGGCATTGCGCGACAGTGCGCGTCCCAGTTGCAGATAGCAGGGAGGCCGGCGCCAGGCCTGCACGAGCTTGCCGCTCCTGCCTCCCGCCGCCAGAAGTTCGAGCCCCGCCGCCGCGTCGCCGGGATTGCCCACTAAGTGTATGTCGTCGCCGTCGCGGGCCGCCGCGCGGGTGAGTGAATGGCCGGCCTCGCCAACAGCTGTCACCGTCAGGGCCAGGCGAGGAGCAGCGGCCACGTTGCCGCCCACCAGGACAACGTCGTTCTCTCGGCAGGCGGCGACAAAGCCGCGCAGCAATGCGCGCGCACGCCTCATCGACATAGAAGCGGGGGCCTCCAACGACAGCAGCGCCCACCTCGCGCGGGCACCCATCGCCGACAGGTCGGAGAACGCTACCAGGAAAGCCTTGCGCCCGAGCGCCTCGGCCGATAACCAGTCCAGCTCGAAGTGGGTGCCCTGCACCTGGGCATCGGTGCTGAGAACGGCGGGAGAGCCGAGATCGACCACCGCCGCGTCGTCGCCTATGCCAACGTGCAGGCCACGCGGACCTTTGCCGCCGGAACCCCGACCAGCGTGGGCACTCGCGACGATGCTCGCCACGGCGTCTATGAAGGCAGATTCCCCTGCGGCTGCGAGATCACGCACCGGTTCAGTCGTAGAGTTCGCGGACCTTGTCGGCAAAGCCTGACACCAACGAGTCGCCCTTCTTCTTCTGCAACTCGTCGAAACTCCGAAGCAGTTCTTTCTGCTTGCGGGTCACGCCGGTGGGAGTTTCGACCTGCAGGCGCACGATCTGGTCGCCGCGCGAGCCGCGTCGCCTCAGGTCGGGAGCGCCTCGATTCTTGAGCCTGAACAGTGTGCCCGACTGGCTGCCGGCAGGAATGCTCATCTTGACCACACCATCGACGGTGGGCACGTCAAGCTTGGCCCCGAGCGCCGCGTCGATCATCGACACCGGCAGATCACAGATGATGGCCGTCCCGTCGCGCTCAAACAGCGGGTGTTGCCTGACCATAAGCACAACGTAGAGGTCGCCCGTGGGTCCGCCCGAGGGACCCGCCTCGCCTTCGCCCCTGAGCTTGAGCCGCGAGCCGTCCGACACGCCGGCGGGTACCTTCACCGAGATGGTGCGCTCGGACACGCTGGTACCACGCCCGCGACAGGCCGGGCAGGGCGCGCGCACGATACGCCCCTCTCCATTGCACTGGCCGCAGGCCTTGGAAATCTGGAACAAGCCCTGTCGGTAGTTGACCTGGCCGGCGCCGTGGCAAGCGGGGCAGGTTTCGGGCTCGGTGCCGGCCTTGGCGCCGCTACCCGTGCAGTCCTCGCAACTCACGGTGCGGGGTATGGTTATTTCTTTTTCGCAACCCTTCACCGCCTCTTCAAAAGCGATCCCCATGTCGTACCGGAGGTCGTCACCGCGCATGACACGGCCTCGACGACGACGACCACCGCCACCGCCACCGAAAAAGTCGCCGAAGAGATCGCCCAGCGCATCCTCGAAAACGTCGGACGAAAAGCCAGCGGCAAAACCGCCCATGCCCCCGCCCATGCCCCCGCCGTCGAAAGCAGCGTGGCCGAAGTTATCGTACTGCGAGCGTTTTTCAGAGTCGGAAAGAATCTCGTAAGCCTGGCTGGCTTCCTTGAACTTTTCGGTTGCCGAGTCCTTGTTGTCACTGTTGCGATCGGGATGGTACTTGAGCGCCAGGTCGCGGTAGGCCTTCTTTATGACGCCCTCGTCAGCCCCGCGCTCGACACCCAGGATTTCGTAGTAATCACGCTTGGCCACTTCTTGTTTATCTCGCCCCCGTCAAGCTCCACGCCCGCCGCCGGTCACCTGCCGTTAGACGGCAAAAAGCCTCCACCTGCAACAGCGGGTGGAGGCAATCGCCGGGGCGCCCGCGGTGCAGACGGCCGGCCTCGGCTTCGAATCGGCCGGCTCAGGTCGAAGGCTTAACCTCCTCAAAATCTGCATCAACAACATCGTCATCGCCACTGTCACTACTGTCTCCGCCATCGCCATCGCCGGGCTGCTCGCCCGCACCCTCGGCCTGGGCGGCCTCGGCTTCCTCGCGGGCCTTGGCATACATGGCCTCGGCCAGCTTATGCGACGACTTCTCCAGCTCCTGCGACGCTGCCTTGAGTACGTCCACATCTTCGGATTCCAGCGCAGGCCTGGCCGTTTCGATGGCCGCCTTGATGGATTCCTTGTCAGCGTCTTCGAGACCTTCGCCGGCCTCCTCGAGGCTCTTGTCGGTTCGATAGATCATCGAGTCGAGTTCGTTGCGCGCGTCGACCAGGGCCCGGCGGCTCTCGTCCTCGACGGCGTGCTCCTCGGCGTCCTTGACCATCCTCTCGATCTCTTCGGGCGTCAGGCCACTGTCAGAAACAATCCGGATGGACTGCTCCTTACCGGTGCCCTTATCCTTGGCCGACACGTGCATGATACCGTCAGCATCGAGATCAAAGGTGACCTCCACCTGCGGCATTCCGCGCGGCGCGGCTGCTATGCCGGTGAGGTCAAACTGGCCCAGCACCTTGTTGTGCTCGGCTATCTCGCGCTCGCCCTGGAACACCTTGATCGAAACCGCGGGCTGGTTGTCCTCGGCGGTGGAAAACACCTGGGCCTTGTTGGTCGGGATGGTGGTGTTCTTCTCGATGAGCTTGGTGAACACGCCACCCAGCGTCTCGATGCCGAGCGACAGCGGGGTGACGTCGAGCAGCAGCACGTCCTTGACGTCGCCGGCCAGCACGCCGCCCTGTATGGCTGCCCCGAGGGCTACGACCTCGTCGGGGTTGACGCCCTTGTGCGGCTCCTTGCCGAAGATACGCTGCACGTGATCCTGCACTGCCGGCATGCGCGACATGCCACCGACCAGCACCACGTCGTCGATCTCGCCGGCCGAGAGGCCCGCGTCCTTGAGTGCAGTGCGGCAGGGAACGTCGAGCCTGTCGAGCAGGCTCGCGCAAAGCGCCTCGAGCTTGGAACGGGTGAGCTTGAGGTTCAGGTGCTTTGGGCCCGCCTGGTCGGCGGTGATGAACGGAAGGTTGATGTCGGTCTCGGCCGAGGTCGAGAGCTCGCACTTGGCCTTCTCGGCGGCTTCCTTGAGCCGCTGCAACGCCATCTTGTCCTTGGAGAGATCCACGCCCTGGTCCTTCTTGAACTCCTTCACGAGGTAGTCCATGACGACCTGGTCAAAGTCTTCACCACCCAGCAGGGTGTCACCGTTAGTGGACTTGACCTCGAACACCGAGCCGCCCAGTTCAAGTATGGAGATGTCGAAGGTGCCACCACCGAGATCAAACACTGCGATCTTGCGGTCACCCTGGTCACCCTTGTCCAGCCCGTAGGCAAGAGCAGCGGCGGTGGGCTCGTTGATGATGCGCTGCACGTTGAGGCCGGCGACGGCGCCGGCGTCCTTGGTGGCCTGGCGCTGCGAATCGTTGAAGTAAGCCGGCACGGTTATGACCGCGTCGGTAACGGTCTCGCCGAGGTAGTCTTCGGCCGTGCTCTTCATCTTGGCCAGTATCATCGAAGAGACTTCGGCGGGGCTGGTCTTATTGCCACCCAGGTTCACCCAGGCGTCGCCGTTGTCGTGGCCCACTACCTCGTAGGGAAGCAGCTTGGCCGATGACTGGACCTCCTTGTCCTTGAATCGACGGCCGATGAGCCTCTTGATGGCGTAGATGGTGTTGTCGGGGTTGGTGACGGCCTGGCGCCTGGCGATCTGCCCGACCAGCCTCTCGCCGTTATCGTTTACGGCCACCACCGATGGCGTTGTGCGACCACCCTCACTGTTGGCAATCACGTTGGGGCTTCCGCCCTCCAGCACGGCCACACAAGAGTTGGTCGTTCCAAGGTCTATTCCGATTATTTTTCCCATTAGCCCTGTTTTTCCTTGTAGTTTTTTAAGCTGGCAGCCGCGATGGCCACCCTGCTCCGTAGTATGAAGTAATCACCAAGCCCGGCGGCGCAAGGCCACGGGACAGGTGTTTTTCAGCTTTCGTCGCCTTTTTTACCCTTTTCGGGTTCACTATTGCTGTCGGCAGCCGGGGCACGGGCCACGATCACACGGGCGGGCCTGAGAAGCCGGTCCTTGAAGCGATAACCGGCCCTCACGACCCGGTGGACGCTGTCGGGACGAGGATTTTCCTCGCTCTCGCCCGTGGCCTCAATTATCGAAATCGCTTCGTGCTGGGCCGGATCAAACGCTTCCCCCTCGGCCTCCATGCGCTCAACCCCGTGACGTTCGAGCACTGAACCAAGACCCTTGAGCACCAGGCTGACCCCCTGCACGAGGTTCTCAGCGCCGGCGCCGGCGTGTTCGACTGCCATTTCGAGCTGGTCGACCACCTCGAGCAGGTCGCGGGCCAGCGGTTCAACGGCGTAGCGCGCGCGATCACCGCGCTCACGATCCTGTCGGCGGGCCATGTTTTCCTGCTCGGCCAGCGCCCGCAGGTGCAGATCACGTTGGCGGGCGAGCTCTTCGAGGGCCTGCTCGAGCTGCTCTTCCAGGCTGAGTTCTTCGGCAGGCTCGGCCGCCTGGGCCGCGACTACCGTGCTATCTTCGAGGGCGCTGCCTTCAACCGCGCCATCTTCCGCCTGTGAATCCTGCACCTTCGACTCTTCCCCTTCCTCGACCACCACCCGGGTTTTTTTCGTTTTTTTCCTGGCACTCATATCGTTGCTGGCCGCTTCAGCTGGTCGCTCCGGCTGATCGGAGTACCCCGGGCGGGCATAAATCCCTCGGTAATTAGGCACCCGCCGGGCTGTTGTCAAGGCTTGCGGTCGGCACCGGGCGCGTTGCCGTGCTAGAAAGGTCGGCGGTGGAAGACATTACTACCGATGCTTTCGTACTGCGCACGGTGGCCTACGGCGAATCGGATCGCGTGGTCATCATGCTCAGCGACCAGTACGGCAAGCTGGCGGGCATGGCCAAGGGTGCGCGCCGATCAAAGCGCCGCTTTGCCGGCGGTGCGCTCGAGCCCTTCCAGCGCCTGCGGGTCAGGTTCGGGCGGCGCGCCCACTCCTCGATGGTGTTCCTGCACGACGCGCGCGTGGAGCTGAGCTACAACGTGGTAGGCGACGACGACCTCGCCGGCTTTGCCTGGGCCAGCTACCTGAGCGAGCTGACCGACTTGATGACCCCCGAACGCGACCCCTGCCCCGAACTGTTTGACCTCTACGAGCAAGCCGTCGCTGCCGTAGCCCGCGGCGAAGAGGCGGCCAGGGTCGGGCATCACTTCATGCTCGTGCTGTTGGACCAGGGCGGGTGGAAGCCTGATTTTTCGATGTGTGGAATCTGTGCCGAGGGCATAGTCGAAGCCTCGCGGCCGGTGCTCGACCCGCGCGGCAGCGGCGTGGTGTGTTCGCGGCACGAAGCCGAACGCCTGGGCCTGGGGCCCGACGATCCGTCGTTCAAACCCAGTCGTCGCGTGATCGAAACACGCCTGCTCGACTACGTCGGTCACGCCTCCCGGGGGGTGCCCGACAGCAGCGTCACTACCGACCCCGAGCTGGTGGCCACGGCCACGGCCATGCTCGACCGCCTGGTGGAGCTGCACTTGCCACGCCAGCCCCGCTCGCGTGCACTGCGCGACTCGCTGATGGGCTGAAGCGGCCGCCAGGAAAAGTATCGCCGGCAATATGATTAATCGCGGCATCATAAATCGCGGCACGATGGATCGCGGCACCATAGAGCGCGCCCACGGAAACACCGGCTAGACCCGCGCGGGTTTCCATGCACGGCGGACACGGTGCAACATAACGAAGCATGTCGCACTCAAAAGAACCGGACCAGCACAGCGCGGAGAGCGAGCCGATACCAGTACCGGTGGCTACCTACCGCCGCCGCATGCCGGTGTCGCTCGACCGCATGCTCGAAAACGCGCTCGACTGGGAACATCTGCCCTGGCTGCACTCGTCGAGTTTTGCTTCTATTGAACTCGTTGACGAGGACGAGTGGCACTGGCGTGCCGATGCCGAGCTCGCGGGAGCCGACGGCGTACTACAACTCGAGTTGCGGCTGCACGACGACCGACTTGGCTGGACCACGAGCACACTGGCGGGCAGCGGGACGGGCAGCAGTATCTTCACCCGTGTGCTCGTGCACGGCGAGCACGAATTAGAAGTCGTCGTGGATTTCTTCGTGCCGGGCATCGAGGCCGAGGCCGACCGCAAAGCCGCGGGCGAGTTTTATCTCGAGGTGTACCAGCAGCTCTACGACGAAGACGAGTCCATGATGGTCGAGCGGCAGCGCCGCCTCGACAGCGGAGGCAACGGAAACGCGACCGCGAGAAACAGCCGCGCGGCGACGACTGCTGAGCAAATCAACCCTGGGCCCATCGACCTGGGCCCGGCCGAGCAGCTGGCCGAGCGATTGCCCATGGTGATAGCCACCGACGCGGGACGCTTCCGCGTATTGGAGCACGACGGCCACCTGCTGGCCCACTCGGTGCTGTGCCCCCACCTGCTCGGCCCGCTAGACCAGTGCAAGCTCATCAGCCCTGGCGATGGTAACGGTGGCAGTGCCCCCGAGATCGTCTGCCCCTGGCACGGCTATCGTTTCGATGCGTCCAGCGGACGGTCCACCGACGCGCGGCGCTACCGGCTGGCGAGTGCGCCCGCTGTTGAAACCGGCAACGACGGCCGGGCCAGGCTGGCCTGGCCCGCAAACCAAGGAAAAACGCTGTGAACACGACCGAGGCCAACAACACAGAACTGGCGGGCGCCTTCTGGCAGGCGCTTTACTCGCGCGACTGGCAAAAGGTGGCCGGGTTTTTTGACGACGCCAGTCACTACGAAGACGTGCCCGCGCCCGACCGCGGCGCCGATGGTGCGCGCGCCATCACCGGCCGACTGCGTATCGGCCTGGAATCGATCGATGGCTACCGGCACGAGTGCGAGCGCATCGTGGCCCAGGGCGACGTGGTGGTCACCGAACACACCGAGCACTGGAGTTGGTCAAGCGGCGAGCAGGTATCGCTCCCCTTCGTGTCGGTGCAGGTCATCGCTGAAGGCCGGATTCGACTCTGGCGCGACTACTGGAACCTGCCCACGCTGCTCGACGGTGCGCCGGGCTGGTGGCTGGAGCACATAATGCAGTTCGACGTCGAAGACTTCGAGCGGCTGGCTGATGGCGTACCGCCGCCGGCCAACAAGTAGCGCTGGCCAACAGGAGCGCGGCGACAGATTTCTGCGCGGGCCTCCTCGGCCCAGCCACGGGTGCTCAGGTCAACGGAGGACTGTCGCCATCGAATCCGCGTGCGTACCAGGCCAGCAGGCCCAACTTGAACAGCGTTACGGCCAGTAACCAGCCCACCGATGCCGCCTCGTCGTGCAGCCACAGTGCGCGAACAAACATCGCGAACACCGCCGACCCCACAAGCGACTGAACCGTCATGGCCAGGCCACTGGCCTGTTCGAGCCAGCGGTGCGAGACGAGCACCATTTTTTCCAGCCGGGGCGAAGTCTGTTCGGGGATCTCAAAAAGGAAGGGGCCGCCCATAAGTGCGCCCGTCGCCATCAGTATGCCCAGGGGCGAGTGACGCCAGATGGTACCTGCCAGCACCAGCACGAAGGCCACGCGGAAGGCCAGGCAGAAAGGGTTGCGGTGCCGCTCGATAATCCATCGAGCGTATTTCATGAAGCTACCCATAACTTAAGGATACGCCCCTAACGACCACGGGCAAGCCCCCGAGTCTGGGGGCGACACTTTTCAGGAGGGAGTGTAGGTTATGCGCATCTCCTTGACGCCGTTGATGAAGTTGGAGCGCAGGCGGCGCGGGGGAGCAGCCAGTTCGATGTCCGGCATACGCGTGAGCACCTCGGTAAAAATGGCCTTGAGCTGCGCGCGGGCCAGAGACGCACCCAGGCAGTAGTGCTGGCCGATGCCGAAGCTAAGATGCTCGCTCGCGTTGTTGCGGTTGATGTCAAAACGGTGCGGGTCGTCAAACACCGCCTCGTCTCGGTTGGCTGAACCGTACCAAAGCGTAACCTTCTGGCCTTTTTTAATCTCGACGCCGCCCACCTCGGTGTCCTCCATGGCTGTGCGACGAAAGTGATGCACACCCGGGTCGTAGCGTAGCAGTTCTTCGACGGCGACAGGTATGAGCGAGGGGTCATCCACGAGCTGCTGCCGCTGTTCCGGATGCTCTATCAGGCGCAGCAGGCCGTTGCTCGTCACGGTACGCGTGGTCTCGTTGCCCGCCACAATCATCATCATCACGAAGGTGCCGAACACCATGTCATCCACCGGCTTACCGTCGAGCTCGGCGTTGACCACCATGGTGGCAAGATCATCGGCCGGGTGCTCAAGCTTGAGCTTGCGCAACTTAACCGCGTACTCGAAGGTTTCGATGAACGCCTCGTCAGGGCTGCTGCCCTTGGCCATCTCGGGATCATCGGACGAGATGAGGCGGTTGGCGAGGTCGTATGCGTAGCGGCGCTCGCTCTCGGGAATGCCGAACAGCTCGCAGATCATCCTCATTGGAGTGATAGCCGCAACGTCCTCCACGAAATCGCACTCGCCCCTCGACGCCACTTCGTCGACGATCTCGCGCGCCACCCCGGCGATGTAGTCGGCCAGCTTGTCGATACGCTTGGGCACGAAACCCTTGTTGATCGTATTGCGGTACTCGGTGTGCCGCGGCGGGTCCATGTTGAGCATCACGCCCGCGAGGGTGTGCGCCAGTTCAGGCTCGGGATCCCAGATCAGCATGTGAGGGGTGTTGCTGAACACCGCCGGCGTGCGCGACACGTAGCGCACATCGTCGTAGCGCGTGAGCACCCAGAACCCCGCGCCGCCCGGCTCATCGTGCCAGAACACCGGCGCCTCGCGCCTGAGCAGATCGTAGACCTCGTGCGGCTGGCCGTCTAAAAAATTGTCCGGGTCGAGCAGGTCAATATCCGAAAGCTGCATACGGTACTCCTCGACCGGTCGCCGGCTGGACACACCGCCCCGCCTCTACCGGACCCCAGGGGCGGGCAGGGCTACAGGCCTGCGGACAGCAGCGCTCGGTCCTCACTGACATATGTCAGTGACATTCGTCAGTCAAATAGGTCGATTTTCTCTGCACAACCGCGGCATCGGGCCGGTATATGGTCAGCCTGCCAGCCTTGAGCCGGCGTCAACCAGCGCCTCGGCCGCTGCCACGAAAACGGCTGCATCCGAATAGCGCTGGGCGTGCACCACGCGGGTGACCCCTACTGCCGCAAAGCCTGCGAGCTGGTCTAGCGCTTGCGCGGTGTCGCCTAACTCCAGCCCGGTGATAAGGGCAACCTCGGGGTCGGGGTGGCCGGCCGCCGCTGAATCACGACGAAATGTTTCTACCTGGCCGGCTAGTTTGGCGGGATCAGATCCCATGGGCATCCAGCCACCTCCAAAACGAACCGCGCGCTCCAGGGCCTGCGGCGAGTTGCCGCCCACGAACAGCGGCGGCGCGGCCGGGCGCGGCCTGAACAGCAACGGCTGTCCGTTAGACTCGACCTCGTCGTTGTCAAAGCAGTTCGTAATAAAAGAGAGGGTCTCGTCTGTCACCGCGCCCCGGCGATTTCGCGGCACACCCACCGCGCGGAACTCTGCTTCCATCCAGCCCGCTCCAACGCCGAACAGCATACGGCCACCCGAGAGTTCCTGTATGGTCGCCACCCACTTGGCCGTCGGCAGGGCCGGACGGTAGGGCAACACCAGCACGCCGGTGCCCAGGTGTATGCGCTCGGTCAGCCCGGCCAGCCACGCCAGCGTGGCCAGCGGGTCAAGATAACGACCGTTGGAGCCCTCGGCGTCGTCGGGCGGGATGGCTATATGATCGGCAAGCCACAGGTCGTCCAGGCCTGCCGCCTCTGCCCCCAGCGCACAGTCGCGCACGGTATCGGGCGCCGAAGCGTCTCCCATGTTGCGCAGGTAGAGCCCCAGCTTCATGGCTATCAGGCAAGCGCCACGGTGGCCGAACAGGGAGTGACCGGCCCTTCCTCGGTGGCAATAATCACTTCAACATCGACCAGGCGCTCGCCGTCCTGCTCGTAGCGCTTCGTGACTCGCCCGGTAATTATCATGTCGTCTCCAGCGCAGACGTTGCCACGCATCGACACTCGTATCTTCTTGATCTCGGCCTCCGGGCCGGCCCAGTCGATGAGGTAGCGGTCGACCATGCCCAGGTTGAACGGCGTGTTAACGAACACGTCGCGCGTGCGCGAGCGCTCCTGCGCGTACTTGCTGTTTGAGTGCTGCGGCGAGAAATCGCGCGTCGCCGAGGCCAGGTACACGCAACGGCTGAAAGTTATCGGCATGCGCAGTTCCGGCAACTCCTGCCCCTCGTTGACGTCGGCCCACGCCAGCGTGCGGTACTCGGGCACCGAGTATCCGTTCTTCTCCCCCTGCAATACTTCCTCCACGGCCGGGCTCCAGCCGCCGCCACCCTCGGCGGGCAACTCTACCTCGCCTCGCCCATAGCCGAAGGCGTCCATCTTTTCGGTGATGACCAGCTCGCCGTCCTGGTTGCGATAGTAACGCTCCATTACCCAGAAGTGCCCCTCGCCCACGCGGGTCTTCTTCCACGGCGAAATCGACACCAACCGCTGGCTCACGCTTATGCGGTCGCCCACTCGCGCGCGCACGCCGGTTTCAACCTCGATGTTACTTATGATGCCAATGGGCAGGTCGAGCAGTTCTTTCACCTCGTAGTGAATGTGGCGCTGCGGCTCGCCTTCGGACGGCGGCCACGGCCAGCGATACTGCATGGTGAACGCCGTCATTATCGAGCCGAACGGTGCCACGCGCGCGTCGTGCCCGCGCTCACGCGCGTAGGCCTCGTCGAGGTAAAGCGGGTTGCCATCCTCAAGCGTCTCGCACCAGTGGCGGATGAGGTACTCGTTTATCTCCAGCGGGGCCGGCACTGACTCGGACTCGATGGTGAGATCGACGAGACGGCCCTGGTTGGCCTCGGGCAGGTAATCGGGAACGTATTCTAAGTAGGCAACCGTCATGGTCGCGCAGACTAGCCGCCGCGCGCGGCTGTTCAAACAGTCCCGGGGTCGGCCGTGCCAGCGGTCAGCCCAGGGCCTTGCCCACGAAGTCCGCTATTGGGTCGAGTCCACCCGTGGCAAAGAAATGGTCGACGCCGTCGAGCACGCTCAGCCCCGCGCTCACGGGGCCGGGCAGCGATTCCAGCAGCGCCTCGAGCTCGGCGACCGGCGCGTACTCGTCCTCGGCGCCCACCAGTACGTGAACCCCGGCTGCCAGGGACTCCAGGTCCAGCCCGGCCAACAGGGCCGGGGGCGGTGCCACCAGCAGCAGCTTACCGGCCAGGCTGAGGCTTGCCGCCAGTTGCAGCATGGACACTGCGCCGAAGGAGTAGCCGGCGAGCAACACCGCTTGCTCTTCGACCTGCGGCAACGATCCCCCATCGCGAGCGAGACCACGAGCACAAGTGAGTGCCGCTCGACAGTCGGCCAGTCCCTGCTCCGCGTCGCCGGAGGCGTTGCGCCGCCAGTTGAACCGCAGCGTACCCCTGCCCCTTGCCCTCAGGGCTGAGCACAGGGCCACCACTACCGGGTTGTGCATGTCGCCGCCGTAAAGAGGGTGCGGCGCGGCTACCGGCACCGGCGTCGACACGGGCGGCATCAACGGCGCCCTGGCGTCAGACCCGCGAACGAAAAGCGCTTCGAGTTCGAGCCCGTCGCCACCTGCCAGCGGCACCCGCAGCGCTTCTTCACGCGTGCTCATCGCGGCGGCTTCAGGCGGCCTTGTCGCCCGCAGAGCCGGGGGCGCGGCCGAGCCGGCGGCAGTGGATGCGGTAATCAGACTCAGCGCACTCGCCCGTGCCCAGTTCAAAGTGCCAACGGTGCCCCGGGCATACTATCTGCCCGTCCTCTATGTCGGCCTCGGAGAGATCGGAGCCGGCGTGCGGACAGAAGCGTTGCACCTCGTAACGGCACCCCTCGTGTTCGAGTTCAAAGGTGGTCGTGGGCGTGTCCTCGAGCCGGGACTCGCCAGCAGCAATAGCCTGCAAGGCAGCCTGGTTGGCCATCTTGAGAAAAGTAAACAGGTGCTGGTTGTAGCGGTCCGGGTCGCGACTGGCCTTGAAGCGCAGCGACAGCAACAGGTCCTCCCAGGAAAACTCGCCGCGCAGCACCTGGTCAACGTTGCGAGACTCGAACTCAAAATGATACAGGCACTGCTCGCCCTGCTGCGGGTAAACGAGTTCGCCCTTGTTGTCATCGCGAAAGTCGACGACCCAGCTGCCACCGTTCGGGCCGGTCACGTTGAACAGCACGCGCATGTTTATGCGAGCCAGGAAAAATGGGTTACGGCGCAGCAGCGGCACCATGTGGCGACGAAAGCGATCGTACAGCCCCGGCTCCGCGTCGGGTATGGCGGCGAGCACCTCGCGCACGAGAGCCTGCTTTTCGGCCTTGTGGGCCTCGTAGTAACTGCGGCGGTCGCGCTCGTAGTCAAAATCAGCGTATGCCGGCTCGCGCTCTATCTCGTAACCGTCGGTAGACAGCTGCAGGCGATCGCCCGGCTTCAAGACCTCCGCAGGGATGCCGACAGACTCAAGGTGCTCGGCGGCCGTGGGGTGGGTGGGAAACATGGAGTCCTCGCCTACAAAGTGATCCGCGAGGTCTTCGTCAAAGAAACAGGGCGGGCCAGCAAAGGGAATAGCCAGGCGGGGATTGAGTGCCTGGGCATCCTTGGCAAACGATTCAACGGCCGACAAGCGGCGTGCGGCGCGCAGCGGCCGCTTCTGCTCTTCGTCGTAGCAGGTGTAAGTCAGCGGGTACCAGATGGCCGGCGACGCCTGGCCCATGAGCAGGTCCATGCCGCGCGCGCGCATCTTGTCGAAATCCAGCGCCGAGTTGGCGTCGTTGAGATTGAGAATGCGCACGTCGCCCGCGGTGATGTAGGCGCAGGAATCGAACCAGTGCGGCGCACAGTTCTGCTTGGGCACCTCGACCTCGACCACGAAATCCGACGCCAGTTCCCATGACTCGAAGTCGTCAAACTCATACACGTTTTGAAAACCCAGATCGTGCAGCTTGCGCACGATGAGGCGCTTGTGAAAACGCCCGGTGATCATCGGCGTGTCCTTGGGCAGTTGAGCCAGGAACCAGGGATCGTAGTGGTCGGGGTGCTCGTGCGAGACGTAGACCGCGTCGGGAGTGAGCAGGTGGCCGAGATCCTTGTGCGGATACTCCGGGTACTGGAACCAGCTCGCGTTGTAGGCTCCGGCCGGTGACATCCAAGGGTCGCAGAGCAATTTCTTGCCGCCGTACTCGACCATGAGGCCCGCGTGTCCGAGATACTCTATTGTTGCGGTCGCCACCTGTCTGCTCCTGGGTCCGAATGCCCACGGACTCTAGAATGTAGTATTTTTAAGGCCTTAGCTGATTTCAGTCAAGGGTCTAAATGCCGCTGACTCCCGGTTCCACCTCGACTTGGCTGAAAAGGCGCTGCACCGTAACCGGCAGCAACCGGACTGTCCACCCCCCGGCAGAGGGGCCACCCCCCCTGCTGCGGCACGAGGCCCCAGGGGGTCAAGTCTTCACGTCTCGCCGCGCCCGGCGAGCAGCCCCTGAAGCACGAGCTCGGTAATGGCATCGGCCGTTTGCTTGGGCGACTCGCGCGCTATCTCGGCTACCTCGGCCTGGGCAAACTCGCGACCGAGGCTGCCCAGCACGTGGGCTACAGCAGCCGTGTCGACGGCGGCGATCTGCCCTTCGGCAACCGCGCGATCGAGCAGGCTGTGGGCCACCGCCGACAGGTAGGCCTCGTGGTCGGCAAACAGTCGCTGGGCACCCGCGAGGCTGGCAAAGTCGGCCGACATGGTGACGGCCTCGGATTGCACGGCTTCGTTGGCCGCGCGCAGGTAAGCACGCAAGGCGTCGATGGGGGTCATCTTCGCGTCGAGTTTTTCGACCGCCGCCCTGCCTATGCGCCGTAGCCGGCGATCGACTACCGCAAGCAGCAGCTCGTCCTTGCTGGGCGCGATACCGTAGAGAGTCCTGAGCGAACAGTTTACGCGCTCGGCCAGGCCGGCCATGGTGAGCTCGGCCACGCCGCCCCTGAGCAGTTGGGCTTCGAGTTCTTCGAGGAGATCGAGCTGGCGGGCGCTGAGCGCACGCTCGTCTTCCTTTGACAACACCGGCGGCGGCACCCGCACGCCGGGAAATCGTAACCGCCCCGCCTTGTCGACGGCCACGGCGATCAAGCCAGTAGTTCCTCGGGCAGGTCGACCACGCGCGCCCGCAGCCATTCGCCCAGCCCCTTGGCCTGCGGATCCTGCCGGGTGGAAGCCGCCACGCCCTCCTGCAGCAAGCCATGCACCACGAAGTTGAGCGAACGAAGCGCCGGCAGCCGGAAGCGCTCCACCTTGAGTTCGGCTGCCTCGGGCAGCAGTTGTTTGAACTTCTCGGTGGTAAGGAAACCATCGATCCACGCCCAGGCCTCGTCGCTGCGCGCAAACACGCCCAGGTTCGCGTTGCCGCCCTTGTCGCCCGACCGTGCGCCGTAGACTTCACCCAGCGCAGCGCGGCGGGTCGAGCCTCCCGGCACCGCGGCTTCCGGTCCGGGTGCCGGAGTCACGTTTATCTCGGCACCGGGTATCACCGACGACACCTGCCGCGACTCACCGCCCGGCAACACCAGCTCGGCCGGTACGACGTCGGCTGCCACGCGCGCCGCCTCCATGACACCAAAGGGACGCCCGCCACCGGGACCACCCACGCCGAAGAAGCCGGGGATGCTGGCCAGCGCGATCTCTATACCCGAGTTGGCAAAAGCGCGGCCGACTTTCTTTTCATCTGGATCCTTGACGCTGATGCGCAGCATGGCCACCGCCTCTTCGTTGGCGTCCGGGTCGTTGCTGTCGGTTCGTATCAGGCTGGTGGAGGCGAAAGCAAAGTCTTCCGGCGAGTATGGGCAAGCGTTCCAGAAACCTTCTTCTACCAGTTTGGCCTTGGCCTCTATGTCCAGGCCGGTCAGGCACAGGTTCATGTCGTTGCGAAAACCACCCGCGCGGTTGATGCACACCTTCAGGGTCGAGGGCGGCGGCTCACCCTGGGTGCCGTGCAGAAGTACGCGGTCGGGTGCCTGCTGCTCGATCTCGATCGTGTCAAAGCGTGTGGTCACGTCGGGGCCAAGGTAGCGCGGTCCACCAATCTCGTAGAGCAGTTGCGAAGTGACGGTGCCCACCGACACCTCGCCACCGGTACCGTCGTGTTTGCCGATGACCGAAGATCCATCCTCGGCGATCTCGGCCCAGGGAAAACCTACGTTGAGCATCTGCTCGATCTCGGTAAAGAACGAGTAGTTGCCACCGGTAGCCTGGGCGCCACACTCAATGACGTGACCCGCCACCACGGCGCCCGCCAGCTCGTTAAAGTCGTCGCGTTTCCAGCCGTGGTGCCAGGCGGCAGGGCCGCACACCACCGCCGCGTCGGTGACGCGACCGGTTATTACTATGTCGGCACCCGCGTTGAGCGCGTCCACGATACCCCAGCAGCCAAGATAGGCGTTGGCCGTGAGAAAAGCCGACGCGTCTTCGATCGGGCGTTCGCTTTCGAGCTCGAGCAGGCTGCCGGCCTCGACCAGCTCGCCCACGCGTGGCAGCAGGTCGTCGCCGCGCAGGTAGGCAATCTTAGGTGCCAGCCCGAGCTTGTTTGCGACCTCGGATACGGCCTCGGCGCAGGAGTCGGGGGCAAGGCCGCCAGCGTTCGTGACAACCTTTATGCCCTTGTCGAGGCAGCTGCCCATCACCTGCTCCATCTGCGCCACGAAGGTGCGCGCGTAACCGCCGCTGGGGTGCTTCATGCGCGTGCGCGCGAGGATGAGCATGGTGAGCTCGGCGAGCCAGTCACCCGTGAGCACGTCAATGGGACCACCCTCGACCATCTCGCGGGCAGCACTGAGACGGTCGCCGTAAAAACCTGAGCAGTTAGCAATGCGTATTGGCGAAGCCATGATTGTTCTCCGTTCGGTCAGCCAGTCTTGTCGACTTCGTTCTCGTCGGCGGCAGTCTCCACGACCAGCAGCAACGTGCCCGCCTCTACCTGCTCGCCCTCTTCAACCCTCACCTCCACGACCACTCCGTCTTCGTTGGCACGCATGGGGTGCTCCATCTTCATGGCCTCGAGCACGAGCACCGTGTCGCCGTCCGCCACCGTGTCGCCGACCTTCACGCGCAGCTCTATAACCTTGCCGGGCATGCGGGCCAGGAAACCACCCTCGTCCTGCTCGGCACCCGGCAGCACGAAGCGCGGCTGCTCGCTGAAAACGATGTCGCCGTTGCCGCACTGCACGATCAACTGCGCACCCGCGCGGGTCACGAGCACTCTCGTACGACGGCCGGCAATCTCCACGTCTATGCCCTGCTCGCTCCAGTGGTGCACGCGCGCGACGCTGCCGTCGTCAAAACAAAAACTGCCATCGCGCCGGGAATGATAGCGCACGGCTGTGCTGCCCTCGCCGTGATCAAGCGTGAGCCGCTGGTCGGGCAGACGGCCGATCTGCCAGCCGCTTGGCACCGTGGCCAGCACTGTTGCCTCGGAACGGTTGACGCCCTGCACCCACAGGGCGGCCACTCGTGCAGCGTGGGTTAGTTCGGCCTCTGACGGCTCAAGCGCGCGGGCCGGCGCCACGCGGTCGATAAAATCAGTGGTCGTATCGCCCGCGAGGAACTCCTCCGAGCGCAGCACCGCCACGAGAAAGTCGCGGTTGGTCACAACGCCGCCCAGGTGAGTGCGCGCCAGCCCCAGCGCCAGCTTGCCCGCAGCTTCTTCTCGCGTGGGCGCGTGGGCTATGACCTTGCCCAGCATGGGGTCAAAGTCAGGGCCGATGACCGAGCCCTGCTCCACACCGCTGTCCCAGCGTAGCTCGGGAGTAGCCGCCGGCTCAAAGGCAGACAGCGTGCCGGTCTCGGGTAGAAAATCGTTGGCCGGGTTCTCGGCGTACAAGCGCGCCTCGACCGCCCAGCCGTTACTGCTTATGTCTTCCTGGCCGTAGCCCAGCGGCTCGCCGGCGGCCACGCGCAACTGCTCGCGCACGAGATCGAGGCCGGTGACCAGTTCGGTTACCGGGTGCTCCACCTGCAAGCGGGTGTTGACCTCGAGAAAAAAGAACTCGCCCGTATCGTCGTCGAGCAGGAACTCCACCGTTCCCGCCGAGCGATAACCCAGCTCGCCGGCCAAGCCGAGGGCGGCGTCGGCCATGGCCTGTCGCAGCTTGTCGTCGACTCGCGGCGAGGGCGACTCCTCTATTATTTTCTGATGACGACGTTGGATGGAGCACTCGCGCTCGCCCAGGTGCACAACCTTGCCGTGCTCGTCGCCCAGTATCTGTATCTCGATGTGGCGTGCGCGGGCCACGTAGCGCTCGATAAAAACCCTGTCGTCACCAAACCCACTGGCCGCCTCACGCTTGGCCGAGGCCACGCCTTCTTCGAGCCCGTCGGCCGACTCGACAATGCGCATGCCCTTGCCGCCACCACCGGCGGCTGCCTTGACCAGCAGCGGGTATCCCACCTTGTCGGCGTCGTCGGTACTTTCTGAGCCCGGGAGCACTGGTACGCCCGCCTTGACCGCAAGCGCGCGGGCGGCGATCTTGTCGCCCATCTGCTCAATGCACTCAACCGACGGCCCCACCCACAGCAGGCCCGCGGCCATCACCTGGGCCGCAAAGGCGGCGTTCTCCGACAGGAAACCGTAGCCCGGGTGCAGGGCTTCGGCGCCGGTGACCCTGGCCGCCTCGAGCACAGCCGCGCCGTCGAGATATGACGTGTCGAGGCGTACCGCCTCGTCGGCCTCGCCCACAAAAGGCGCGAGCGCGTCGGCGTCCACGTACACGGCCACGCAGCGAATGCCCATCTGCTGGGCGCTGCGAATAATACGCCGGGCGATCTCGCCGCGGTTGGCAACAAGTAACGTCGCAAAGCTCATAGCCTGAATACCCCGTAGCCCTCGGCACCTTCCACCGGCTTGTTGCGTACCACCGACAGGCAGATGCCCAGCACGGTGCGCGTGTCGCGCGGGTCGATCAGCCCGTCGTCGCTTATTGCGCCGGTGGCCTCCAGCGCCAGCGAGCCCTTCTCCTGCATGTCTTCTACAGCAGCGCGGATCTGTTCGTCGAGCGCCTCGTCGAAATCTTCGCCCTTGCGCGCCGCGCGTGCCCGGCGGACGATAGACATCACGCCGGCTATCTGTTTGCCGCCCATCACGGCGATGCGCGCGCTCGGCCATATGAAAGTAAAGCGGGTGTTGAACGCGCGGCCCGACATGGCGTAGGTGCCCGCGCCGTACGAAGCGCCCACTATCACGGTCAGGTGCGGCACCGTCGAGTTGGAAACCGCGTTGAGCATCTGCGAGCCCTTCTTGATGATGCCGGCTTCCTCGAAATCCCGGCCGACGATGAAACCGGTGAGGTTCTGCAGGAACAGCAACGGCACGTCGATCTGGTTGCAGAGCTGGATGAAGTGGGCGGCCTTCTCCGACGACTCGGGGTAGATGACCCCGTTGTTGCCCAGTATGCCCACCGGGTAGCCGTGTATGGACGAAAAGCCGCAGACCATGGTCTCGCCGTAGCGTGGTTTGAACTCCTCGAAGCGAGAACCATCTACCACGCGGCCTATGATGTCGCGTATGTCTGCCGGGCGCTTGAGCTCCGGGTCTATGATGCCCAGCAGCTCCTCGGGGTCGAGCACGGGCGGGTCATCGCGCAGCGCCGGCGGGGGGCCGGGCTTGCGCCAGTTCAGGTGCGAGACGATCTCGCGGCACATGCGCAGCGCGTCCTGCTCGTCTTCGGCCAGGTACTCGCCCAGGCCCGAAATCTCGGCGTGCATCTTCGCACCACCCAGGGACTCGTCGTCGGAGTCCTCGCCGGTGGCCATCTTCACCAGCGGCGGGCCGGCAAGAAATATCTTCGACTGCTTCTTGATGACGACGTTGTAGTCGGACATGCCCGGCTGGTAGGCACCGCCGGCCGTAGAGGATCCGAACACCACGCACACGGTCGGAATGCGCAGCTTGGACAGCTCTATCATCTCGTAGAAAAACCGGCCGGTCTCCGCGAAGTGAAAAATCTTGGCAGGGCGCCGTTTCTTCTTGTCGTCGTCGGGTTCCATGCGCAGGTCGGCACCGGCCGACTCCACGAAACTGACGTAGGGAATATTGTTGTCGCGGGCGATCTCAAGGGCCCGCATCCACTTCTTGCCCATGTAAGGTGTCATGGCGCCACCGAGCACGGTGGGATCGTTGGCGAAGATCATGCACTCAACGCCGGCTATGATGCCTATGCCCATGAGGACGCCACCGCCTATGGTGTAGTCGGCGTTGTAAGCGGCCAGCCCGCTGATCTCCAGAAACGGGCTGTCGGGGTCCAGCGCCAGCGCCACGCGTTCTCTTACCGGCAGCTTGCCGCGCGCGGCCAGGCGCTCGTGGTGGTGGGCACCGCCACCGGCCTCGGCCTCGTCGAGCAGCGAGTTGACCTCATCGATTCTAAGCAGCATCGCGTCCCGGTTCTCGATGAACTCCTGGGAGCGGGGATTGAGTGTGGACCGCAGGGGCGGTGCCAATAGCGGGGCCAGTATCGGCGCTTGCATGTCGTTGCTCTTACCTCTCTGTTTTCCGAAGTGATGTTCTACAGGGCGCGGCTTTAAAAGACGCGGGTTCATCGGCCGCAGCAGGCCTCGCCCGTTTCAACCTACGGTAACAATATCGGTAATATGTGTCAAGCATTATTACCCTCGTGTTCTGCGAACGCCCGCCGGGTGCCGGCCGTAACCTCCCGCCACAGGCCGGGCTCGGCCGCGTAGGGCGCGTATATACCCAGGCTATCGGCTAAGCCCGCGTATCTCTCGGCCAGCCGGGCACCTAACTGCTGCGGCTCACCAACGACGGCAAAGTGCTCGACCATCGAATCGTCTACCAGCTGCGGCAGCTCGTCCCAACGGTTTTCGCGGGTGAGCTTGTTGAGCTCGGGCTGCAACTCGCCATAGCCCACGGCCTCCATCGGGCGACGGTAAGCGGGCGTGGAACCGTAGAAGGCCAGAAGGCTGCGCACGCCCTCGTAGGCAGCACGCATTTGTTCCTCGTTGGCACCGGTGATGCAGATGGCAGTCACGTTGAAAACAAAATCCTCGCGGCGGCGACCTGCCTTGGCCAATGACTTGTTCACCGCTGGCAATTGCACATCACGCAGGAAGGGCACCGTGTTGAACGGATGAACCAGCAGGCCATCGGCCACCTGTCCTGCCACGGCAGTCATAGCCGGACCCAGCGCGCCCAGCACGATGCGAGGGCGGCCGCAGTCGAGCGGCCCCGGGTTGAACATGGGCGTCATCAGCGTGTGGCGAAAAAACTCGCCTTCAAACTTGAGAGCGTCGCCGTCCTGCCAGCAATCAAAGAACGCCCTTACCGCCATGATATACTCGCGCATGCGGGCCGCCGGTCGGTCAAAGGCGACGCCGAAGCGGCGCTCGATGTGAGCCCGCACCTGCGAGCCGAGGCCAAGCGAAAACCTGCCTCCCGAAAAACGCTGCAGGTCCCAGGCCTGGCTGGCCACGTGGTAGGGGTTGCGCGGAAAGGCTACCGCGATGCCCGTGCTGATATCCAGTTCAGGCGCAGCCTGCGACGCCAGCAGCAGGGGGAAAAACGGATCGCGACTGCCCTCGAGCGAGTACACGCCGTCAAAACCAGCCTCGCGCCTGCCCACAGCCTCCTGCCCGACCTCGGCCAGGTCAGAGTAAAGTGGCCCGTCTATCTTCACCCCGTCAAACCCGGCACGCGCGCGGCTACCTCAGGGTAACCGCAGCGTTGGTGATGATGGCCTCGTTGCGGTCCTTGGACCAGGCCTCGACCAGGATCTTTCCGTCTTCATTCCAGCAGCGAACCTGGTAGGTCTCGCCCGGCCAGGCCACGCCCTTGAAGCGCGCCTGGTAGCGGGCCAAGCGCGTGGGATCGCCGTCGAGCATGCCGTCTACCACCGCCTTGCAGGTAATGCCGTAGCTGCACAGGCCGTGGATGATGGGAACGTCGAAGCCGCCCATGGCGGCGAACTCGGGGTCGCAGTGCAACGGGTTCTTGTCGCCGTTCAAGCGGTAGAGCAGCGCCTGCTGCGGCAGGGTCTCGGATTCGAACACAGCGTCGGGCTCGCGGTCGGGCGCCTGGTTGGCAGCCGGCGGACCCGACTCGCCACCGAAGCCCCCCTCGCCGCGCATGAACAGCGCCATGCGGGTGGTGAACAGGGGCTCGCCGTCCTCGGTAGAGACGCTGTTCTCGAGTATGGTCAGCGCCGCCTTGCCCTTGTCAAAAATATCGGCGATGCGCGTGCGCCCTTTCATCTTTGCCTCGGGCGGCAGCGGCCGGTGGATCTCGATGTCCTGCTCGCCGTGCAGCAGCATCATCGGGTTAAACTCCAGGCCCGGCACCGACATCATTGACCCGCCGCCCGACAAAAGCACAGTGGTCACAAAGCTGGGCAGCACCTTGAGGTCCTTCTCGTAGGTGTACTCAAGCTCGCCCGCGTCGGTGGCGGGCACGCCGGCGCCCACGCCGAGGTGGTAGAGAATAACTTCGTCGTTCGTGTAGCTACCGGTTCCCTCGGGGAACTCGTAAGCCATGGCCTGGTCGCGATCTATGGGCATCGTTGTTGTCTCCTTGTGCGCTGTTGCCTTGCGCAGCTCATTTGCCTATATCCGCGCGCCAGCCAGTTCAAGAGGGGCCGGGAGCCGACAAGCACTGTGAGCCGATGAGCAAAGCGAACGGGGACCCGCCGACCGGCAGGACTCCCTGGCCTTGCCTGTCCGCTGGCGGGAACCTAGATTGTGGCAACCGGCCGACAGAACAGAAGGGGAGACTTCGCAAATTGACCACACACAACCGAACCGGGAGCAGTAGCGCCAACATCGCCCTGCTCACCTTCAGCCTGGCCACCTTTACCCTGGCCACCTTTACCGCGTCCTGCTCGCTGCTGCCCGGGGCCCTGCAGCCGGCGGGTTCGACAGAGGCAGACAGGAGCGGCGGCCCCCTGCCCGACTCCGAGCCAGCGGCGGCTCGCCACATTGCCGCCGTGACCCGTACGATGAACGCGCAGCGCATAGCCGCGGCCGACTCCGAACCCTACAACTGGCTGGCGCACGGACGCAGCAACTCCGAGCAACGCTACTCTCCGCTGGCGCAGGTCAACCGCGACAACGTAGAGCGCCTGGGCCTGTCCTGGTCCTACGACACCATGACCACGCACGGGCTGGAGGCCAGCCCCATCGTTATAGACGGCGTGATGTATACCACCGGCGCGTGGAGCGTCGTGTACGCACTCGACGCAGCGACCGGGCGCGAGCTGTGGGTCTACGATCCCGAGGTGCCACGGCAGTGGAGCCGGCGCGGCTGCTGCGACGTCGTCAACCGCGGCGTGGCGGTATGGAAGGGTCGTGTATACCTGGGCACCTACGACGGCCGCCTGATCGCGCTCGACGCGGTGACCGGCGAGGTGGACTGGGAGGTCAACACCATCGACCGCTCGCGCCCCTACACCATCACCGGCGCGCCACGCATCGTTAAGGGACGCGTTATCATCGGCAACGGTGGCGCCGAGTTCGGCGTGCGCGGATACATAAGCGCCTACAGCGCGCGCAGCGGCAAACTCGACTGGCGCTTTTACACCGTGCCGGGGGACCCCTCGCTGCCTTTTGAACACCGCGAACTCGAAGAAGCGGCCGGGACCTGGGACGTGGCGGGCAAGTGGTGGGAGACGGGCGGCGGCGGCACGGCCTGGGACTCGATGGCCTGGGACCCCGAACTCGACCTGCTCTACGTGGGCACGGGTAACGGTTCGCCCTGGAACCGCGCCCACCGTAGCCCCGGCGGCGGCGACAACCTCTACCTGTCGTCCATACTCGCGCTCGACCCCGACACCGGCCGCCTGGCCTGGCACTACCAGACCACCCCCGGCGACAACTGGGATTTCACCGCCACCCAGCACCTCATACTGGCCGAGCTCGAGCTGGACGGCCGCGAGCGCAAGGTCATCATGCAGGCGCCCAAGAATGGTTTTTTCTACGTTCTCGACCGCGCCACAGGCGAGTTGCTGCGCGCCGACGCCTACGTGGAGACCACCTGGGCCTCGCACGTGGACATGGCCACCGGCCGGCCGGTGGAAGACCCCGAGTTCGATTTCACCGACGACTGGAAGCTCGTGCTGCCCGCGCCGACCGGCGGCCACAACTGGCAACCGATGGCCTTCAGCCCCGACACCGGGCTGGTGTACATACCGGCCATCGAGAACCCGGGACTGTATCTCAACGAAGATGAATACCGCCACAGCCCCGGTGCCTGGAACCTGGGCATGGACCTCGGCCGCTACGCCGAGATACTGCACGAGGTGGGATTTTCGCCGGTATCAAGCGGCTACCTCAAGGCCTGGGACCCCGTGGCCGGTCGCGAACGCTGGAGCGTTGAGATGCCCAACTTCTGGAACGGCGGCGTGCTGGCGACCGCCGGCGGGTTGGTGTTTCACGGCACAGGCGACGGCCGCTTCGCCGCCTACGACGCCGAGGCCGGCCGCAAGCTATGGGAAGTGCCGGTGATGACCGGCATCATCGCACCGCCGGTGACCTACGCCGTTGACGGTGTGCAGTACGTGGCGGTTATGGCCGGCTGGGGAGGCGTGGGCGTGCCCTCCGGCGACGCGCGCAGCTCCATAGTGCCCGAGTACGGCAACGACGGCCGCCTCCTGGTGTTCAGGTTGGACGGACCCGGGCAGGTGACCATTCCCGCCAGGCTCGACATATCGATACCCGAGCCACCGGCCATGGACTACGACCAGGCCGACCTCGCGCTGGGATCACGGCTTTACATGGAGCGCTGCAATTTCTGCCACGGACCGCTGGGATTCAGCACGGGCGTGGTACCCGACCTCAGGCGAATGGATGCCTCGGTACACGAAATATTCGAAGACGTGGTGCTGCGCGGCGCGCGCCTGGCCGGCGGTATGCCGAGCTTCGAAGACGTGCTCGACGAAAAAGACGTGCGCGCCATCCACGCCTACGTCATTGAACAGGCCCGCACAACGCGCTGAGCTTTCGCGGACGCGGCGCGATAGCCGCCACGCCACGGCACCCGCTTTCCAGCTCGCTCAGTGCCGGCGACTGGGCGCGAGCTTGGACATGAGCCACTGGCGCACCGTGTTGGGACCGAGAAGGTCGCGCTCGTAGTAGTCGAGCAGGTCGTTGTACGGCACTTCACCGTTGAACAGGTCCTCGCGACGTCCAAAGCTGCGCTCGGGGTCGAGCTCCTTCACGACCCGCGCCGGGTTGCCGGCCGCTACCGAGTTGGCTGGTATGTCGTGCGTAACCACCGCGCCGGCACCGACGATGCTGTTCTCGCCTATGGTGACGCCCTTGCAAACGATGGAACTGTCGCCCAGCCACACGTTGTCTTCGAGCAGCACGCGCTCGCTGGCGCCGGGTGCGCTGTTGCGGTCGTAGAGGTCGTGCCAGTCGGCGTCGGTTATGTAGCTCTTGCTCGCCAGCAGGCAGTTGCGGCCGATGGTCACGTTGCTGGCCGAACCTATGCGCACGCCGGGCAGCACCACCGTGTAGTCGCCTATGCTGATCGCGCCGCTGCGCGCTCCGTCGGTCCACGCGGTCATGTGCACCACCTGGTCGGGTGTGCCCATCAGGTGCACGAACTTGCCCAGGCGTATGTCACTGCCGTTGATATCGAAGCAGCGTGGGTTGACGAACCAGCAGCCCTCGCCCAGCTCGTCGAACTGGGGGTGCAGGAAGTGCTTGGCCCGAGCTTCGGCCAGCGTGAAGAGCAGCTTCTTAACCAGGTAGGGTCTGCGGTCGTGTCTCATCGGCTTGGGTTGAGGGGGCGTTTCAGTCGTCGGCCTGGTCGTTGGCCCGATCTTCGACCAGCGAAAACCCGGTGGTCGAGGCAAACAGCCACTGGCTGTCGAGCCCCGCCGCCCTGTCGCCGGAGATGCCACTCTGCTCGGCTTTCATAGCCAGCTCTATGAAGCCGCCGCGCGATGGGTACTCCACCAGGGCCGCCGCGTCAAAACGTTCGCCGGTGTCGCCTATCACCACCTGGTCAACCTTACCCATCCACAAGAAGCGTCCGCCGCCCGATTCGACCAGGCGGCGCATGGACTCGGCGTAGCGCATGTATGCAGACTCGCCCGACTCACCGTCGATGGCCTTGTCGCCGTCGGCCTCGGCTTTGAACCTGAGCAGGTTGATCATGACCACGGGTGTGTCGCGGTTGTCGGCGAGTAGTTCGCCGAGCTGCTCGTCAGTGGGAACAATGGGCATCGTGAAATCTCTCCTCGGGCAGGGGCAAGGGCCCCGGACGCCGAAGCCTACACGGCCGCCGCCACGGCGACAAGGGGTGGCAAAAGTGAAAAGGGTACGTCTTCCCGTTCGGCTAACGGCCTTCGACGTAGACCGTGCCGCGGGGCAGCTCTGCGCCGTGGGCAACCCGCCAGGCCACCGGCAACTCGAGCGTGGCGGTGAGCAGCACGCCGACCGCCGCGAACGCCATCGCTACCTGTCCCGACAGCGCGTCGAGCGGCAGGCGGGTGACAAACAGCGCGATCATGGCCGCGCTGGCGACGAACCCGCCACAGCTCATCGCCATGAACTCGCGCTGGCCGTTGCGCACGCGGTCAAAGCCAAACATGAACACCGCCGTTACGCGGCGCGCCGGGTAGACCACTGCGCCCGCCGCACGCGCGCCCAGGTAGTGCCCCCACTCGTGGGCCACCACGGCGCACAGCCCGGCCATCACGCCCGCGGCGACCTGCATTGCCGTGCCCGCCGGGTCGGCGGAGGTGTGGCGGGTGGTCGGTTCTATGATCCACGCGCCCAGTGTCGCCAGCAGCAGGAGCAGGTCACGGACGGCGATCTTGAACGGAAAGTTCATGGCCCTACAGTATGACTAACTCGCTGTCGCCGTCCAGCTCGTCGCCACCCAACAGGCGGATGCCAGCGTAACTGCAGCGCCCCTCCCCCTTCTGAAACATCGAGTTTGCTATCAACCACACGCGCGTCACCCGCTCAGGCAGCTCGCCGCCGATGGCGCGGCGGTACTCCTCGGCCAGCACGCACTCCTCGCTCAGCCAGCGGCCCAGCCCCTCACCGCCCGAGCGCACAACAACGTGGGTCTCTCGATCTTTCCAGGCCGGCAGCGGGCAGTGGTAATGGGTGCCCACGGCCAGGCTCGCGCTCCAGTAAAACGTGATGTCGCGGCCGTTGTCGAACTCGACGGCTATACTCATATAGTCGTGCGTGGGCACCGAGTCCTCGGCGTATCGGCAGGGCAGGCTATCGACCTTCCAGCGCCAGGCCAGGCGGGTGCTGTCTGTGAGAGGCACAGAGGCGGCCTTCTGCAGTATGCCCACGTCGCCCTGGGTGTGGCAGTGGATGACCGGGCCCGAGGGCGGGGGTTCGTCTGCTGGCGCGGGATTCTCCGCAAGTCCGCTTGCATCCTCCTGCCGGTAGATCTCCCCCGGGCCGAGCTCCCACAGGTAGTGCCAGCCCTCGGGCACTGGCTGCTCGCTTTGCTGCCGGTCGAGTTCGCCAGCCAGCAATCCACCCACGTCGCCCTGCTCAGCGAGGCGACGCAATCCCTCGACGACCGCACAATCCCACTCGATGACGGCCACGCTCACCGAACCCGAGGCCGTGCGATAACGGCGCGGCTCTACACCAAGCCCGCCGTTGATATCCTTCCACCAACCCGGCCCGACGCCACCCAGGTACAGGCGGCCACCCTCGTCCGACAAAAACGTGCAGGTGTTGCGCTTGCCGCGGGCAATGCGACCGGCCGCGCCCACCCTGCGCCACAGGTGAAAGGCCGGTCCAACCCACAGCCCCAGCCCGCGCGACAGCCACACGCGTCCCGACGCCAGCGTGGTGACCTCGGCACCGGCTTCAAGATCGAGACCGGTGTCGAACCACGGCGGCTCGGTGGCGGGCAGGTCTACGAAGGTCACGCGCTTGACCACCCCCTGCCCGACGCGGTCGATGAGCATCTGCAGGCTGGTCTCCAACTCGGCGGCCGACAACCACTCGCGCGCTCCGGCACCCGACATCCGACGCCAGAGTTCGCGGGTCGCCAGCACTACGGCGGTGCCCAGCTGTCGGGCGATGCTCATTGGCTGTTGCTCACTGGCTGTTGCTCAGGCGGCGTCGGACAGCATCTGGCGCATGCGCCTGCGCGTGAGACCGGTCACCAGCCCCGGCAGCAGGCGATCTAACCACCACAGCACCTTCCATTGCCATGGCAGCACGATGATCTCACGGTTGACGGCCACCAGGTCGAGCGCTCGAGGAGCGAAATCGGCAGGCTCCATGCCACCTAGTTTTGCCTTGGCTTCTTCGCTCAGCATGCCGCTTTCGCCACCGAGCATGCGGCCGTACCTGCCGCCTTCGAGTATGGGCGTGCGTATAAAGCCAGGGCAGAACGCCCCCACGCGCACGCCGTGTTCGGCGGCCTCCACGCGCAACGCGCGCGTGATGCCCACCACCGCGTGCTTGGCGGCCGCGTAGGACACCAGGCCCGGACAGGCCGTGAGCCCGGCTATCGATGCCGTGTTGACTATATGGCCAAAGCCCTGCTCCACCATGCGCGGGTAGGCTGCCTGTATGCCGTGCACCACGCCCATCAAGTTGACGTCTATCATGTAGCGCCAGTCTTCGGTCGAGTGCTCCAGGGCCGGGCCGCCGATACCAATGCCGGCGTTGTTGAACAGGTAGTCCACCCGCCCGTGGCTGGCCGCCGTGTCGGCCAGCAAGCGGTCAAAGGCCTCGGCATCGCGAACGTCGAGTTCCACCGATTCGGCTGTGTCGTCGCCGGTTGAAGCGCCGGCCGCGGCGTTGATCGAGGCTGCCACCGCCGCTGCCTCTTCTACCTGCCGGTCGGCCAGCACCACGGTAGCCCCGCGACGCGCCAGCTCACGGGCCAACGCCTCGCCTATGCCCGAGGCGGCTCCGGTCACGACCGCCACCGCACCGTCAAATATCCTCAGCCCCTCGGTCGCTCTTCCGCTATCTGCTTCTTGTCCCATGACCGGCGGTATATGCCGGAAACATGGCTTTTCCTACCCGCTTTCCATCCACCGACCCCCGGCCACCGCGTCGGCCACCTGCTAGCGCAACACCTTCAAGGCCTCGACGCCTTTGCCCAGGGTCACCGGCTTCCGGCGGCCAGCTCGGCGGCCAGCACTTGCCTGAGCTCGGCCAGCGCAGGCTCGGGATCGGTTTCCACCAGTATGGCGTGCATACCCATGCGGCGGGCGGCGTCAATGTTGCCGGCAAAATCGTCGAGAAACACAGCGCGGGTGGGATCGACACCGCCCAGCTCGGCCAGTGCGTACTCAAACATGGCAGGGTCGGGCTTGCGGACCCCCAGCAGGCAGGAGTCGGCCACGGCGTCGAAGAGCTCGTCTACAGGAAGCAGGCTCTTCCAGGCGTCGCCGAACTCACGAATGTTGTTGGTAACAAGGGCCGTGTGCAGCCCGGCGGCGCGTACTTCGCGCACGCAGTCAATGACCACCTGCCTGCCACCGTTGTCGCTGGCCAGGCTGGCGAGCACCGCGAACAGGTCGACCTCCAGTCCGTGCGTGCGGCCGAGCTCGGAAATCTGGCCGCGCACGGTTTCGAGTTCGGTCTCGCCCCGCTCCAGGCAATGCCAGGGGTGGTCGGTGTCCTCGTGGTAAGGCCCGAAAACGATTTCCATGAGCAGGCCGGGCGCGGCGCCCATGTCGGCGCCTGCCTTCTCGGCCGCCTCGAAGGGCGAGGGCGTAAACACCCCGCCGAGATCAAACAACACCGCCTCAAAACCCATCCGCCCTTCTACCACCCAACCCCGGAAAGGGGAAAACGGAACCTTCTCGCCCCTTTGACAAGGCGCGCGCGGGACAGCACAACTAACGGTCGCGTCATGGTCAGCAACAACAACACCGGCGGCGGACAAGCGCGCAACGTGGCCATCATCGGGTCGGGTTTTTCGGGCCTGTGCCTGGGCATCAAGCTCAAGCGCGCGGGCATCGACGACTTCACCATCTTTGAGAAGTCCGACCGCCTGGGCGGCACCTGGCGCGACAACACCTACCCCGGCGCCTGCTGCGACGTGCCCTCGGTGTCCTACTCGTTTTCGTTCGAGCAGAAGCTCGACTGGACCCGCCTGTACGCCGGGCACGGCGAGATACTGTCCTACATGGAGCACTGCGCCGACAAGTACGGCCTGCGCAAGCACATACAACTGGATACCGAGATCGCCGACGCGCGCTGGGACGAAGACAGCAGCGCGTGGCAGCTCACCGACACCAATGGCGAGCAGTACTCGGCCGCCGCGCTGGTGTGCGGCACCGGCCAGCTCAACCGCCCCACGACGCCCGACCTGAAGGGCCTGGGCGATTTTGCAGGCGACACCTTCCACTCGGCCCGCTGGCAACACGACTGCGAGTTGGAGGGCCGCGACGTGGTGGTGGTAGGCAACGCCGCGAGCGCCATACAGTTCATTCCCCGCATAGCACGCCAGGCGCGCAACGTGACCGTGCTGCAACGCACGCCAAACTGGATGATCCCGCGCAACGACCGCGAGTACACCAAGGCCGAGCTGCAGCGCTTTCGTCGCTACCCCTGGCTTGCCAGGATCATGCGCTGGTTTACCTGGGCCATGCTCGAAGCGCGCTTTCCTATGTTTTTGCGCAATCGCCTGTTCTCAGCCCACGTGGAGCGGCAGGCCCGCCGGCACATGGAAGATAACGTCAACGGCGCCGAGCTCAGGGACGTGCTCGTGCCCGACTACCCCATAGGCGCCAAGCGCCTGCTGGTGTCGGACGACTACTACCAGTCGCTCAACCGCGACAACGTACACCTGGTGACAGACGTTATAGACCGCGTGGAAAAAGACGCCGTGGTGACCGCCGACGGCAAGCGCCACCCGGCCGACGTGCTGGTGATGGCCACCGGCTTTAAGTCCACCGGTTTTTTTGCCCCGATGAACATAGTCGGCCGCGGCGAGGAGTCGCTCAACGAGCGCTGGGCCGAAACCCCCTGCGCCTACCTGGGCATGACCGTGCCTGGCTTCCCTAACTTTTTTACAATGTACGGCCCCAACACCAACCTCGGTCACAACTCGATAATCTTCATGATCGAGTGCCAGGCTGGCTACATTGCCTCGTTGATCGACCGCCTGTTCAGCCACGGACTGGCCAGCCTCGAACTCAAAGGGGGCGTGCTCGAAGCCTGGGACCGGCGCGTGCAGCAGGACCTTGAAAACACCGTCTGGGCAGACGTCGACCGCAGCTGGTACAAGAACGCGGCCGGCCGCGTGACCAACAACTGGTCGGGCACCACCACGCGCTACTGGTGGCTCACGCGCCGCAGCGACTTCGACCTCTACGACCAGGTGGCGCGCGGGTCATGAACGGGAGATAACTGCGATGCAGCAAGCACTTGATTTCAGAGAGGAGAGCGACGTCCTGCACGAGCTGCTGGCCGCCATGGACGACTCGGCGCTCGCGCGCACGACGCTGTACAAGGACTGGACGGTGAACGACGTGGTGGGCCACCTGCACTTCTGGAACCACGCAGCCGACCTCGCGCTGGCCGACGAAGACGCCTTCGCCGAGCTGATAGATGAGTCGATTCCGGGCATCGTTGAGCTGGGTCACCCCGTGTTCACACACCGCTGGCTCAAGGGCTGCGAGGGCTCGGAACTGGTCGCGCTCTGGCATGGTTTCTACGGCGAGATGAGCGAGCGCTTCGCCGCCGCCGATCCCCGCAAGCGCGTCAAGTGGGCCGGCCCCGACATGAGCGTGCGCAGCTCGATCACCGCCCGGCAGATGGAGACCTGGGCGCACGGCCAGGAAGTGTGGGACATGGCGGGAGCAGAGTTCCTGGGCAAGGCCTGCCCCAACAGCGACCGCGCTAAGAACATCGTCGTGCTGGGTGTAAAGACACTGGGCTGGGCCTTCATGAACCGTGGCCTCGAGGTGCCCGACCCCGCACCCTACGTGCGCCTGGCGTCGCCTTCGGGTGAAACCTGGGAGTTCAACGATCCCGCTACCCCAGACCACGTGGAGGGCGACGCGGTCGATTTCTGCCGCGTCGTGACGCAGACGCGCAACGTGGCCGACACTTCGTTGGTGGTGACCGGCGACACAGCCACGCACTGGATGCAGATAGTGCAGTGCTTCGCCGGCCCGCCCGAGGACCCGCCCGCCACCGGCACACGCCACGCCGCCGCCTAGAGAACCGCCTGGGTATCACCGCGAAAAACAACTGCCGAGGAGCAACAACAGTGATCAAGCGAACCGTATACCAAGCCGAACACGAGCAGTTTCGTGACAGCGTGCGCAGGTTCCTGGCCGCCGAGGTCGTGCCCTGTCACGAGCAGTGGGAGTCCGACGGACAGGTCGACCGCGCCCTGTGGAACAAGGCCGGCGAGCAGGGGCTGCTCTGCCCCACGGTGCCCGAAGAGTATGGCGGTGTAGACGCCGACTTTCGCTACAACGCCATCATCGACGAGGAGATAGCCACCCTGCAGCTGTCCGGGCTGGGCTGGGCGGTGCACTCCGACATAGCCGTGCCCTACATGCTCCACTACTGCTCCGAGGAACTGAAGCAGAAGTTCCTGCCGGGTTGCGTAACGGGCGAAATCGTCACCGCCATCTCCATGACCGAGCCCGGGGCGGGCAGCGATCTGCAGGGCATTACCACCACGGCCGTCAAGGACGGCGACGACTACGTCATCAACGGCTCGAAAACCTTCGTTACCAACGGACAGCACGCCGATCTCGTGATCGTGGTCGCAAAGACCGACCCCGAGGCGGGTGCCGCCGGCACCAGCCTCGTGCTTGTCGAGGCCGATCGCCCCGGTTTCGAGCGCGGCAGCAATCTCAAAAAGATAGGCATGAAGGCGCAGGACACATCCGAGTTGTTCTTCAACGACCTGCGCGTACCGCGCTCCAACCTCATGGGCAACGAGGGCGAAGGCTTCGTCTACCTCATGCAGGAGCTGCCCCAGGAACGACTCTCCGTGGCCATCTCCGGCATAACCGCCTCCGAGGCGGTGCTGGGTTACACGGTGGACTACGTCAAGGAACGCCAGGCCTTCGGCCGCCCGCTGGCCGCCTTCCAGAACACCCAGTTCAAGCTCGCCGAGCTCGACACCGAGATCACATCGGCGCGCGTGTTCGTAGACCGCTGCCTCGAGCTGCACGTGGACGGCCAGCTAGACGTGCCCACCGCCGCCAAGGCCAAGTTGCTGGTGAGCGAACTGCAGGGTCGCGTGGTCGACGAGTGCGTGCAGCTGCACGGCGGCTACGGTTACATGAGCGAGTACCCGGTGGCCCGCGCCTACGTGGACGCGCGCATACAGCGCATCTTCGCGGGCAGCAGCGAGGTCATGAAGATCATCATCAGCCGCGCGCTCATGGGCTGAACAGCTGGTAGCGGCACCCAGCGCCCCCGTACTCAGTCCAGCGCCGAGTCGCCTTCTCCGCTCTGCTCGAGAAAGAAGTCGTAGCACAGGTCGCGCGCTCCGTTGTCGCCGCGCACGCGCATGGCTTCGCGCGGGTGCTGGTTGAGGTGGCCGCTTATGCCGTAGATGTCGTTGAAGCCCCACTCTATCTCTTCCCGCAGCGGCACCAGTTGTTCCTGTATGGCACGGTACACCGGGCGCACGTCAAACTTGGGGTTCTTCAGGAAGTTGAGCAGCAGCTCAAGGTTGCAGTTGCCCGCCCCGCGGCCGATGCCGTTGATGGTGGCGTCGAGCAGGTTGACGCCCTCGATGATGGCCTGCTGGGTATTCGAAAACGCTAGTTGCTGGTTGTTGTGGGCGTGGAATCCCAGCGGCTTGTCTGGCGCGTGCTCGCGGTACAAGGCCAGGTAGGCGCTCACCTGCTCGGAGTAAAACGCCCCGTAGCTGTCAACGAGGTACAGGTAATCGACCTCGGGCGACTCGTTCACCTGCCCCAGCGCCTCGATGAGGTCTCTCTCTATGGCGGCCGAGCAGGCCATTATGTTTATCGTCGTGCCGTAGCCGAGATCCTTTGTGCGCCGAACGAGATCGATGCCCTTGTCGATATCGGCCACGTAGCAGGCAGTGCGTATCATGTCGACGGGCGACTGGTCAGCCGGCACCAGCGCGTCGAGGTCAACGCGGCCCACGTCGAACATGACCGCCACCTCGGGCCGATGTTCACTATCGCAGGAATCGACCACGCGGCGGATGTCATCGTCATCGCAGAAGTTCCACTTGCCCCATTTATCTCGCGTGTACTCATCGCTGACGGCGAGCTTCTTGCCCAGCTCCACGATGTCTACGCCCGCTTCGCAGCTGGCCCGGTAGCAGCCCTTGACGAAATCGTCGGTGAACTGGTACTGGTTTATCAAACCGCCGTCGCGGATGGTGCAGTCGAGGACCTTTATCTCTTCGCGGTACATATGCTCCTGTTTCCCTTGGCTTCCCCTGCCGGGACGCCTGAACGCGGCAGTATGACGGCGGCGGATAGTTGTGCAAAGCCGGCCTGCCTGCGCACGCCTCCTCCCCCCCGATCGGGTAAAAATCGGACGGAACGGGCACAATAGGCATCCTTTCCATTGATTACCCCCCCAACTGTGTAGTAGTCAGTAGCCATGAGCTGGCTGCCCCAGGTGATGTGTACCGTTATTGACCGAGCCGCGGGCTTGTCTCGAGCGGCGCTTAGCGGCTTCGCCGCCATGTCGTTTCTCGGCCTGCTGCTTGCCGGGCTTCTTGCGCCCTCGTTGACGCTTGCCGATGCTTTTGACGACTGCCGCAGCGACAAACTCAAAACCGCAGGAAGCTACTACCGGCAACTGTCGCGTTGCTACGCCGCGCATGCGCGCAAGCCCTCGGCTGCCTCGCTGAGCTCGTGCAGCGATCGCGCATTGCTGCGGCTCAACGACCGCTTTGCCAAGGCCGAACTCACGGCCTCGCTCGCCGGCGCCGCCTGCCCCGCCACGGCCACCGACTTCCGCCTGGAGGGAGAAGAAGAGTGGCTGCAGTCGAACGTAAACGCGCAACTGCTGGCCGTCAATGACCTTCCCTCCGCCTGCGTACGCAACAAGATCAAGCTGCTGTTCAATCTCACCAAGCGGCGACAAGGCTGCCTGCTGCGAGAACTGGCCAAACCGGGGACCGGGCGCTTGTCGAGATGCCAGCTGCGCAGTCGCACGCGATTCAGCCAACGCTGGGCACAGGCCAACCGCAATGGGCTCTGCGAATCGGCGACCCCTTCTGCGACCGAGAAACACATAGACGAAAACCTGGCCGCGCAACTGGCACTGTTCGAAACAGTATGCGGCGACACCACGGTGACAGCCTTCGAGCAATGCGACGACGGCGGTACGGCGGCCGGTGACGGCTGCGACAGCGAGTGTCGCGAAGAGGAGTGCGCCACTGTTTCGGGCGAACTGCGTTGCATCTACTGCCCCGGTGGAACCCCGCCCGCGCCTGACTACCTGGGCTGCGCCTGCGCGGCCGGTTTTGCGCCGGACCTCGGTGGCGACTGCGTCGACATAGACGAGTGCGCGCTGGGAACCGACGACTGCGACCCCGGCACCTGCGCGAACTCACCGGGCGACTACTCCTGCGCGGTGGCCTGCACGCAGGCCGCGCTCGAAGCCGCCATTGCCGACTGCGGTGGCGCTTCGGGGCGTATTACCTTTGACTGCAGCGACACGGTTATCCTGCTCGACGACGCCGACGGCTGGGCGGCGCGGCAACTGTTCTGCGATGACGTAATAATAGACGGGCTCGACCGCAATATTACCTTTGAACTCGACCCGCCCTGCTTCGAGGGCTTCCCGCCCGGCAGCTGCGCTCCGGAGGACCTCAATAACGACGGGACCTGCGACTGCCCCGAGTACGAAAACGGTACCGGCTTCGTGGTGCTGGAGGGCAACAACAACACGGTACGCAACCTGTCGCTGCGTTATTTCTCAGAAGGCATCCATGCCGCGGGCGCCAACAACACGGTCGAGAACGTGAACTTCGCCCGCCACTGCGACGACGCGCTCACCAACCAGGAAAGCGCCGTCGGCACGGTGTTCAGCAATATCGAGATCCTCGACGGCTGTGACAAGTGCGCGCAGGTGGCCGGCGACATAGCACTGACCTCGACCGACCCCGACTCGCGCGATTACTGGAACGCGACCCTCGACGACGTGCGCTTCGTAGGCTGCGAAAAGCCCCTGCGCGCGGCCCAGGGTGGACGCTTCCTGGTGGACAACTGCCAGATGGTGGGCCCGGGCAGCGCCAGGTTTCACTGCGCCGGTCCATTACTGAGCACCGGCGTGGGCGATCAACAGGTCGTACACATCGTGGACACGCTGATCGACAACTGCACGCGCGGATTGAGAGTGGGCGGTGAAGTCGAGTTGGTAGTTCGCGACAGCGTGATCCGCAATTCGCGCTTCTTCGGCCTGCGCGCTTCCAGGGACTCGGTCGTCAGCATGCAGGGCAACCAGGTTGTCGACAACGGCGGCCGCAGGAGCACGTCCGAGCCGGGCACCGGTGGCGTGGTGGTTCTCGATGACGCCGAACTCGACCTCGGTGGTGGCGCACTCACGATAGACGGCCAGTTGGTCTCCAGCACCGGCGGCAACACCGTGTGCCGCAACAAGGCGCCGCCCCGGATAGCGCGCAACGTGGACGCGAGCCTGCTCAACGACCCCTCCCAGGTGGTCAAGGCTGAGAACAACACCTGGTGCAGCGACTCTCCCGCGTCGCGCGTGCTGGGCAACGTAGACCTCGACCCGGTGGCCCCTACCCCCTGACGGCGTAGGAACCGCGACTCGTCCGCTCAGTCGAAGGTTACCACGCTGCGTATCGACTCGCCTGCGTGCATCAGTTCGAAGGCGCGGTTGATATCGGCCAGCGGCATGGTGTGGGTAATAAGATCGTCGATGTTGATGCGGCCCTCCATGTACCAATCAACGATGCCCGGCACGTCGCTGCGCCCCCTGGCCCCGCCGAAGGCGGTGCCCTTCCACACCCGGCCGGTCACCAACTGAAACGGTCGCGTGCTTATCTCCTGGCCAGCGCCGGCCACGCCTATGATCACGCTCACACCCCAACCCTTGTGACAGCACTCCAACGCCTGGCGCATGGTGTTCACGTTGCCTATGCACTCAAAGCTGTAGTCGGCGCCGCCACCGGTGAGCTCGACCAGCTCTTCGACCAGGTCGCCGCCGGTTTCGTGCGCTTCGATTTCGTGCGGATTAACGAAGTCGGTCATGCCGAACTTCTCGGCCAGGGTGCGGCGGGCCGGATTCAGGTCCACGCCAACTATGCGCGAGGCACCGGCCAGGCGCGCGCCCTGCACCACGTTCAACCCTATGCCGCCCAGGCCGAACACCACCACCGTGGCGCCCTCCTCCACTCGCGCGGTGTTCATAACGGCACCCAGGCCGGTGGTGACACCGCAGCCTATGTAGCAGACCTTGTCGAAAGGCGCGTCGGCACGAATTTTTGCCAGCGCGATTTCCGGCAGCACCGTGTACTGCGCGAAGGTCGACGTGCCCATGTAGTGGTACACCGGCTCGCCGTCAACCGAGAAACGGCTGCTGCCGTCGGGCATCACTCCACGGCCCTGGGTCGTGCGTATGGCCTGGCAGAGGTTCGTCTTGCCGCTCAGGCAGTACTCGCACTGCCGGCACTCGGGCGTGTAGAGCGGGATGACGTGGTCACCAACCGCGAGGCTCGTAACGCCCTCGCCCGTTTCGACAACCACGCCGGCTCCCTCGTGACCGAGTATGGCCGGGAACAGGCCCTCGGGGTCTTCACCCGAAAGCGTGAACGCGTCGGTGTGGCAGACACCGCTGGCCTTTATCTCGACCAACACCTCGCCCGCGCGCGGGCCTTCGAGGTCGACGGTTTCAATGGCCAGGGGCTCGCCGGCCCGGCGCGCCACCGCGGCTGTTACTTTCACGGCTTGCCCGTTGCCGTCACGTTCACGGCCTCATTTCGTAGGCACCCGCCAACGCCACGACCTGGTCGGTGTACAGGCCATCAAAGCGCGCGGCGTCGGCCACCGGTTTGCGCAGCAGCTTGAGACAGTACTTCATCTGCTCGTCGCTGGCAGCCGGGTTGTTGTAAAGATCGATGGCGTAACGCGACATGTCGCGCAGTAGAACGTCGAAGATCTGTTCGACCAGCGCATCGGGTATCGAGTAGATGGGCGCGTTTTCGAGTACCAGCTGGGCGTAGACCACCACCGTGAACAACTCTCCCACCGCGAGCAGAAAATCCACGTTGCGACTCTGTTCTTTTGTTGGTGCCGCCTTGAGGCACAGCTCCTTGATGGTTTCTATCTGCTCGATGAACAGCGCCACGTTGGGCAATTTAGAGTGGCGCTCGAACACCGGCATGGGGTCATGAAACTGTATGCCCGCCAGCCCGCGCGTGGCGCCCTGCTGGAAGAGAAAGTCGTCGTTGCTGTCATCGTCTCGGCGGCCGATCTCGGGAAACTCGGCCGGGTTGAACAGGTAGTTAGCCATGAACTTGACGACCAGCGCCATGTTGACGTGCACCGTGCCCTCGAGCTTGGGCAGCGCGCGTATGTCGCGGGCCGCGGTCTCAAAGTAGGTGTCGTTCTCGAACCCGCGCGCGGCGATCACATCCCACAGGTGGTTGATGACGTCCTCGCCCTGGGTGGTCACCTTCATCTTGACGATGGGGCTGAAGAGCAGGTAGCGTCGATCGTCGGGGCCGGCGGCGCGCATGTAGTCGGCCGCCCGCAGGCCCACCAGTTTCATGGCCACCAGCCTGGCGTAGGCGTCCATCATCAGCCGCCTTACCTGCGGAAACTCGGTCACTCGCTGGCCGTAGAGTACGCGGTTGTGCGCATGGGTGACGGCCTCGTAGAACGCGTGCGTCGAAATGCCGATCGACGCCCAGCCGAGGTTGAACTTTCCCACGTTGACCGTGTTCAGGGCGGCGTCCCAGGCGTCATGCCCACGAGACAGTATGTCGCTCTCGTTGATAGGGTAATCATTGAGCTCGTAACTCGACACGTATGACTGCACGTTGACGACGTTCTTCTTGAGCTTGTAAGCCGGGTGCTGCGAGTCGGCGGCAAAGAACACAAAGTCGTTGTTGTCGGCCATGCGGCCGAAGGTGGAGACCATGCGCGCAACGTTGCCATTGCCGATGTAGTACTTACTGCCGTTGGCGCGGTAGTCGCCGCCGCCCAGTTGCTCCAGGCTCATGGAACTCGAGTAAAGGTCGGCGCCGTGGGCCTGCTCAGACAAACCGAAGGCGAACAGCTCACCCTGCTCGAGTTGCGCGGCCGCTTTCTGCCGGGCGCCTTGGTTTTCGCTCATCCAGATCGGCCCCAGGCCCAGCACCGACACCTGCCAGGCGTACCAGTAGTGCAGGCCGTAGAAGCCCAGGATCTCGGAGAAGCCACAGTTACGCCAGGTGTCCCAGCGACAGTCGTCGGCACCCTCGCCCGCGGGCGTGCACAGGGTAGCGAACACGCGGTTGTCACGCAGAAAGTCGAGGTAGTCCTGGTACCAGCGGCGCTCGTGATCGTCGTTTTTGAGCTGCCTCTTGCCCTTGGACTCGAAGAACTCGATGGTCGAGTCCATGATTTCGCGGCCGCGGCTGTCTGGATAGAAACGGTCGTTGTTGTTCGGGTCGAGCAGTAGCATGTTGTCTTTTCTCCCCGGGTGTCCCCGCTGTCATCGGGTGTCCCCACGTTTTTTCTATAACAGACCACCCGCTACGCGAATTCCAAGTGCAACCGAGCTGCGCTGCAGCAACCAGTACACCGACAGGCAGCCCAGCGAGTAGACCGGGGCCTGCACGACCATCCGCGACGCCCATGGCGGCAGGCCAGCCAGTAGGCGAGACGTCGCACCGCTAGTTATACGCCGAGCGGCCAGCACCGCGAGCACGAACGCAAGCTGCCCGGCCTCTATTCCGAGGTTGAACGAGAGCAGCGCCGTCACTACTTCGTTGCCGGGCAGGCCCACTTCGGCCAGCGCGCCGGCGAAGCCCAGGCCGTGCAGCAGACCGAAGGCGGCCGCCACCAGCCACGGCCTGCGGTGCATGAGTGTCGCGTGTTCTTGCTGCGGCCGGGTGAGCTCGACAGCGAGCACCAGGATGCTCGCGGCTATGGCAGGCTCTATCCACGCTGACGATGTCGGCAGAAGGCCGACGACGGCGAGGCTGAGCGTGATGCTGTGGCCGAGCGTAAACGCGGTGACAGTCTTCACGAGCATGGGCAGGCCGGTAACGAGCAGGAGCAGGCCGAAAACAAACAGCAGGTGGTCCAGCCCGCCGGCGATGTGACGCGCGCCCAGCGCGAAGTAGCCGCGCGCCACCGAGCCGCGCGTGCCGGCCAGCGGTACGGTCCACGCTGGCGACTCGGCGCGCAGCACCGCCTGCAGGCTGCGACCGTCGGCCAGTTGAAGGCGCAGCAGCACGTCCTTGCCTGAGCCGGGCAGGCCGGTCACCGCGATGGTTGCGCCGGCCAGCACGCTTGTGCCGGTGTCCACCGCCCGGTCGGTGGACGCCGCAGCGCAGCGTTCAGTCCATTCGACGATCACTCGCGCGTCGCTTCGCGTTTCTTTCACCTCGCCCACGGGCTGGCATCGGGCCGGCATGGCCGGGCTCAGTTCGCTGCCACGAAGCCTAATCACCGACGTGGTCCAACGCGCGTGCACGAGCCCAGGGTCGGTCGCGTCTTCGCTGAGCTCGAAGAGCACCGGCGAGAATGCGTGCGCGTGGGCCGCCCGGGGTGCAGCCAGCGGCAGCAGCGCGAGCAAGGTAGTCAGTAGTAAAGCAGTGAAGTTGCTCATCTCGGCGCTTCCACGACGATGGTCCAGGCCCCGCGCAGCTCGGTCAGCTGTTCGCTGTAGTGCAGGTCGCGCTCGTGGTTGGCCAGCGCCGCAGTGAGCCTGCTCCTCACCGAGTCGAGCGCTGGCAGCCTGGCCGGCCGGCGGTTGCCAACGCGCAGCAGGTGCCAGCCGTAGGCCGACTCGACGGGGCCCTGCCAGTTGCCGCGCGGCTGATCGTTGAGCGGTTGGTCGTCTGCCGGCAGCGACATAACCGCATCGGCGAAAGCCGGGCCGAAGCTGCGCGCCAATGTCCCCCGCGATACGTTGCTGAAACGATTGCCGGGCATAAAAGGATCACCGGCCGGCAGAGTTATGGCGTCGGCTGCTGCGACACCACCGGTATGCGCATCCGCCGACGCCGCGGCCAGCGCTCGCTCCGCGCGTTGGCGCGCAGCACTGGCACCACCCTCACCGTCGGAGGAGAAAAAGAGGTGCCGCAGGTCCACGCGTGCGGGCTGCTGATACTCCCGGGCGTGACCACGCATCCAGGCAAGCAAACGCTCGTCGCTGGGGTTTTCCAAGGACAGGCCAGCACGCAGAAGCAGCCGCATCTTCTGCACCAGCAGGCGGCGGAGCACGAGGTCATCGCGATCGAGCTCGAGCTCGAGAGCCTGCCGGTACAGCCGCTCGCGCGTGTGCTCGTCGGCCGTTGCCTGCTCGCCAGCGAGGAAGCGCATTTTTTCGGCAAGGCGAAAGCGCACGCCGCTGTCGTTGCGATCAAGCCCCCGCGCCAACGCCTCGCGGTAGAGTATCTCGTTCGTTACGGCGTGCTCGACCAGCGCCTGCCGCTCGGCGCTACCGGGCTCGCGGCCAAGCGCACGACGGTACTGGCCTATCAGCGCCTCGACCCGGACCGCGGTCAAGGTCGCCGTGCCGCCCCGCAACCCCGGCTTCGCGGCGCCACCCAGGGTCACCCACACATCGACGGCGAACAGCAGCAGCCCGCCCACCACAAAAATCACAACCTGCCGTCTCAAGGGAGATACGTTCCCATGACGTTAAAAATACCAGGGCAGGATACCGGGCTCATCGAGCGCCGGCCCGCCGGGCGCCTGCAAGTCAGGCCTTTTCTCCTTTTCTGAACCTGCGGTCGGTTTCGTAGCATTCCTGCAGGCCCACCAGGGAGGTAAACTCATCAAAGCTCACCATGCTGTCGTCCAGGCCTTCGCTCGTGCCTTGTTCGCGAAGGTGTTGAAACGCGCGCGCCATGGCGGCCGTGGCCGAGAACAGGGCAGTGAGCACGTAACCCACCGACACGAAGCCCAACTCGTGGACTTGCTCGAGCGACAGGCGCGGCGTCTTGCCGCCGTCTATCATGTTGAGGGTCAGGGGCGCGTCGATTTCGGCCACTATCCGCTTCATGTCTTCGACGGTTTCGGGAGCCTCCACGAACACCAGGTCGGCGCCAGCGCGCGCGTATGCATTGCCGCGCCGTATGGCCTCGTCGAGGCCCAGCGGCGCGATGGCATCGGTGCGACCAACTATCATCAGGCGATTGTCGCCGATGGCCTCGCGAGCCGCCGCGATCTTAGCGGCGTGCTCCTCGAGCGAAACGACCTGCTTGTCGACCATGTGACCGCAGCGCTTGGGCCAGACCTGGTCTTCGAGAATGACACCGGCCGCACCCATGGCCACGAGTTCGCGAACCATGCGTTGCACGTTGAGCACCCCGCCGTGACCGGTGTCGCCGTCAACGATGACCGGCAGATCGACGGCCGCGATCACGCGCCGGGCGGCATCGAGCACCTCGGTCTGCGTCATCATGCCGAAGTCCGGCAAGCCCAGGGTCGCACCGGCCACCGCGTAACCGCTGAGAAACACAGAGTCGAAACCGGCGCGCTCAGCCAGCAAGGCGCTCAAAGGATCCCACACGCCGACCGACATGAATACTTTTTTCTGCTGCAACAGCGGATGAATTTCAGCCATGCCGGTAGGTTGTACTGCCGGCACCGTTATCGCCACCCCCTTCCGTGACGACGCGAAAAGGTGTAGCCTGCCGCCACCGTGAAAATCGAAACAGGTATTCCACTGAACGACTGGCGCGCCGTTGCGGCGGCCGCGCAACGCGCCGAGCAACTCGGTTTTGACGGCGTGTTGAGCTTTGAGATAGCCAACGACCCCTTCATGCCGCTGGCCCTCGCCGCCCTGGCCACCGAGCGCGTGAGCCTGGGCACAGCCATCGCGGTGGCATTTCCGCGCAGCCCCATGGTGGTGGCCAACACAGCCTGGGACCTCAACCTGCAGTCGGGCGGGCGCTTCACGCTGGGCCTGGGCACCCAGGTCAAGGGCCACAACGAGCGCCGCTTCAGCGTACCGTGGTCGGCGCCGTTGCCGCGCATGCGCGAGTACGTGCAAGCGTTGCGCGCGATCTGGCGCTGCTGGGAGGACGGTGAGAAGCTCGACTTCACGGGCGAGCACTACAACTTTACCTTGATGACGCCCGAGTTCTCACCGCCACCTTCGGGTCTGCCGCCCGTGCCGGTCACCATAGCCGCGGTGCGACCGGCGATGCTCAAGATGGCCGGGCAGATCTGCGATGGTGTGCGCCTGCACGGGTTTGCCACTCGCCGCTACCTCGACCAGGTGGCCATGCCGGCGCTGGCAGAAGGAATGAAGAAAGGCGGCCGCGCGCGCAACGAGTTCGAAATATGGGGCGGCGGTTTTATCTCCACCGGGCCCGACGAAGAAAGCGTGGCCAAGCAGCGCGAGTGGGTGCGCTACCGCATTGGTTTTTACGGGTCCACGCGCAGCTACCTGCCGGTGCTCGAGGCCCACGGCTGGGAAGAGCTTGGCGCGAAACTGAACGGCATGGCGCGTGCCGGACAGTGGAAAGAAATGCCCGCCGAGATACCCGACGAGGTGCTCGACGAGTTCACGGTGTCGGCCACCTGGAAAGACCTCGCGCCGGCCGTCGAGCAACGCTTCGGCGGCGTATCCGACAGCATCACACTGGAAGCCCCCGCAGCCGACGCCGGCCTGGACGGCGAGTTCGGCGAACTGCTCACGGATCTCAAGCGTATACCCTCGCCCTTCGCCCCCACCTGAAGGGGCAAGCCCCCCTTCAGGAAGAAGTGAGGATGGTGACGCAGCTCACGCCGGGGAATCCGTACACGTGGGTGAAGCCCGTGCGGGGACTGCCGGGCACCTGGTGAGCGCCGGCGCGCCCCCGTAGCTGCAGGCAGACCTCGTGCACCTGCCGCAAGCCCGAGGCGCCGATGGGCTCGCCGTTGGCCAGCAATCCGCCGTCGGTGTTTATCGGCATGCGCCCCTCGATGGCGGTCTCGCCGTCGCGAACGAGCGCTTCCTGTTCGCCGTCGGCGCAGAATCCGCACTCGGCCATGTGCATGATCTCGTGGCCGGCCTCGGTGTCCTGCAATTGCATGACGTCGATGTCTTCGGGACCCACGCCCGCGGCTTCAAAAGCCTCGCGCGAGGCTTCCACCGACGGCCCTGGCACCCAGCGCACGGGCGTAGACGGGGTCAGCGTCTCGAACGACCCGTAACGGCGAGTGCGGAACACGTCGGCGCGCAGCTGCACGGGGCTGGTCGTGTAGCGCGCCGCGATATCGGCGCGGCAAAGCACTACCGCTACCGCGCCCTCGCTGGGCGAGCAGAAGTGATACTTGCGCAGCGGATCGCAGACCATCGGCGATCCGGCGATCTCTTCTTCACTTATCTCCTTGCGCCGCCATGCCCGCTCATTCAGCGAGCCGTTGCGAAAAGCCTTGGCCGACACGCGATTGAGACAGTCCTCGCTGATGCCGTGGTCGTGCATGTAGCGCATTGTCTTCATGGCGAAGTACTGCGGGTTGAGCGCCAGGCCGGTCTCGCCGTACCACTGCCCCAGCCCGATGCTCTCCAGCGTGTCGCCCACAGAGAACGCGCCGCGCGGGTGCTTGTCCATACCCACGGCTATGGCCACGTCGGCCTGCCCGGCAGTGATCGCGTTGGCGGCGGTCAACAACAGGTTGCCGCCGGTGGCGCAGCCGTTGTAAAGCGTGGTAAACGGTATGCCCGTCAGCCCCATATGCTTGATCATGGTGTCGGGCTGCAACACTTCGAGGCTGCCCGCGCAGGCAAACTGTATGTCGTTCCAGCCAAGGCCGGCGTCCGAAAGCGCGTCGTTGGCAGCGGCCACGCCCATTTCGATGGGGCCCACGCCCTCGTGTCGACCGAAGGGGTAAAGCCCGCTACCCAGTATCGAGACGTTCATGCTTCTACCGGCCGAAAAGCAAAAGTAACGACCTCTTCGCCCTCGTCGTTTTGAAAAAACGTTTCGATCACCAGCTCCATCTCCATGCCTATACGCAAGCGCGAGGGATCGTTTTCGGTAAGGCGCGCTTCCACGCGCACCCCATCCTCCAGCTCGATATACCCAACACCGAAGGGCACGAACTCGCGCGCGTTGCCCGTCCATGGGTGAGGCGGCGGAAAGTGCTGCACCGTCCAGGTCCACAGCGTGCCGCTACGCCCGAGTTCGACTTCTTCGCAGGCCTGCGAAGGACAGGCCGGACAACCGCGCTGCACCGGAAAAGTTGTCTCGCCGCAGTCCGGGCAACGACTCCCGAGAAGGGCGGGATGCTCAGACGGCCAGGTGAACAAACCCTCGGCCACAGGTCTCTGTGTGCTCATTGTGTCTTCCACTGCGGGCTCTCCCCTGGCCGGGGCGGGTCCGCAACGGACTAACCCCACCACAAGGCTTAGCCGCCCTCCCGCCTCAAGACAATGCCCGCAGCAGGCACACCGCGGCCCGTCTGGCCCAAACAACGGTCTCAGTACAACATGAAGTAAATCGTCACGCCGGTGGCCGATACGTAGAGCCACAGTGGCAAGGTGACGCGGGCTATGCGGCGGTGCGCTTGCAGCTGGTCGGTCCAACCACGGTAGAGGGTGAGCAGGGCCAGCGGCATTATGACCGCGGCCAGCACTACGTGACTGGCGAGCAGCGACAGGTACAGCGCCTTGAACTCGCCCTCGTAGTGGCGCGGCCCGGCCTTGTACCAGTGGTAGACGACGTAGCTGACGAGAAACGCGGCAGAACTGGCAAAGGCCGCCAGCATCGCACGGCGATGGGCAAGGCGACGGCCGGTCTTTATCATGGCCAGGCCCGTGAGCAGCAGCAGCCCGCTCAAGGCGTTGAGGGTGGCGTTTACCGTCGGCAATCCCGACACGTCCAGCCCACCGGCCACGCCCTCGGGGCGGGGGCCGAGGATGAGAAACGCCACCGCGGCGCACACCACCGCAGACGTTATGTAGATTATGCGCCGCCAGAAGGCGTCTCGTTCATCGGTCATCATGCTGTGCCCCGTCCACCGGCCGACCACTGTAGCCCGGGACCGCCGCCGACCTGAGCTGCGCAAACCCGCGTTTTCAGTGCCCTTCGGCTTGAAGAGTCGCACGGCGTCGGATACTTGTCGTCGGTTATTCGAGCGTTACCGGCCTTTTTCATCGGCACACCGGGAGCAGGAATACACCACAAAGGGCATGGCAGGCAACGACACCAACAAGGACGACGCCACCACGAGTGTCTCGATGGAAACCATCGTCAACCTCAGCAAGAGGCGTGGTTTCGTATTCCAGAGCTCTGAGATCTATGGCGGCCTGAACAGTTGCTGGGACTACGGGCCGCTGGGCGCCGAGCTCAAGCGCAACGTCAAGGAGGCCTGGTGGCGCGACACCGTCACCACGCGCCCCGACGTGGCTGGCCTGGACTGCTCCATCCTGATGCACCCGCGGGTGTGGGAGGCATCGGGCCACCTCGACAATTTCACCGACCCGATGGTGGACTGCAAGCTGTGCAAGGGGCGTTTTCGCGCCGACCAGCTCGAGCACGCCAGCTGCCCTAAAAAGCCGAGCAAGCGCCCGGGCGAGTGCGAAGGCGAACTCACCGAGCCGCGCAACTTCAACCTCATGTTCAAGACGCACATGGGCCCGGTCGAAGACTCGGCGGCGGCCGTCTACCTGCGGCCGGAAACCGCGCAAGGCATATTCGTCAACTTCGTCAACGTGGTGAACTCCGCGCGCATGAAGCCGCCCTTCGGCATAGCGCAGCAGGGCAAGAGTTTTCGCAACGAGATCACGCCGGGCAACTTCCTGTTTCGTACCCGCGAGTTCGAGCAGATGGAGTTGGAGTTTTTCGTACCGCCGGGCAGCGACGACGCCTGGTACGAGTACTGGCAGGCCCGCCGCATGGCCTGGTACACCGACTACGGCATAAACCCCGAACGCCTGCGCCTGCGCTGTCACGCCGACGACGAGCTGGCCCACTACGCCAAGGGCTGCGCCGACGTGGAGTACGAGTTCCCGATCGGCTGGCAGGAGCTCGAGGGCATAGCCAATCGCACCGACTTTGATCTCAAGGCCCACATGGAAGCGTCGGGCAAGGACCTCAGCTTTTTCGACCCACAGTCAAAAGAGCGCTTCGTTCCCTACGTAATCGAGCCGTCGGCCGGCGCCGACCGCTCCACGCTGGCCTTCCTCGTAGACGCCTACCACGAGGATCCCCCGGAAGAGGGCCGCCCCGCGGACGACCGCCGCGTGGTGCTCAAGTTTCACCCGTCGCTGGCGCCGGTCAAGCTCGCCGTCTTCCCCCTCATGCGCAAGGAAGGCCACCCCGAAAAGGCCATGAAGATCGTCGAAGAACTCAGGGGACACTTCGCGGTGCAGTACGACCAGGCCGGCTCCATCGGCCGCCGCTACCGGCGCCAGGACGAAATCGGTACGCCACTGGGAGTGACCGTGGATCACCAGACAATGGAAGACGACACCGTCACCCTGCGCGATCGCGACACGATGGAGCAACAGAGAGTCTCTATCAGCGCGCTGCAGGGTATAGTGCGCGATAAAATTGCGCCGCCGGTATCGACCGGACCATTGAGCCCCGAGGAAAACTGACGGCGCGGAACACTCGTCGGGATAACAACACCGCGCTGCCGGTAACGCGGCACGACAACTACACCAACCAGCAGGCAGGACAGATGGCCACCACGAAAAAGACCAACAGCAAAAAGAAGACCGCCACCAGGAAAAAGGCAGCCGGGAAAAAAGCCGCGCGCAAGCCGAAGTTCGTCTACACCTTTGGCGACGGTAGAGCCGAGGGCGACTCGTCCATGCGCAACCTGCTCGGAGGCAAGGGGGCCAACCTGGCCGAGATGGCGGGGCTGGGGCTTCCCGTGCCTCCCGGTTGCACGATATCCACCGAGGTCTGCGCGCTTTACGACACGAAGAAAGACAGCTACCCCGCCGGGCTCAAGGAACAGCTGAAGGCCGGGCTCGCCACCATCGAAAAAACCATGGGCAAACGCCTGGGCGACAAGGCCAACCCACTGCTGGTGTCGGTGAGGTCGGGTGCGCGCGCGTCGATGCCCGGCATGATGGACACCGTGCTCAACCTCGGGCTCAACGACGAGACCGTCGTGGGACTGGCCGCGGCCAGTGGCAACGAGCGCTTCGCCTGGGACAGCTACCGGCGCTTCATACAGATGTACGGCGACGTGGTGATGGACCTCAAGCCCACGTCGGCAAAAGAATCCGATCCTTTCGAAGCCATCATCGAGGCCAAGAAGATCAAGCACGGCCTCGAGCTGGACACCGAACTCACAACGCTGCACCTGCAGCAGCTGGTGCGCGAGTTCAAGGCCCTGATCAAGAGGCGGCTCAAGCGCGAGTTTCCGACCGACCCCATGCAGCAGCTGTGGGGAGCCATCGGCGCGGTGTTTCGCAGCTGGGACAACGAGCGCGCGCACGTGTACCGCAAGCTTAACAACATACCCTTCGACTGGGGCACGGCGGTAAACGTGCAGGCCATGGTCTTTGGCAACCTGGGCAGCAGCTCGGCCACCGGCGTGGCCTTCACGCGCAGCCCGGCCACCGGCGAGAAAATTTTTTACGGCGAGTTCCTCGTCAACGCCCAGGGCGAAGACGTCGTAGCCGGCATACGCACGCCCCAGCAGATCACGCTGGAGGGTTCGCGCAACTGGGCCGAGGAAAACCAAAAGGACGAGTCCGACCGCGAGCGCCTCTACCCTTCGCTCGAAGAAGTGATGCCGCGTTGCTACAAGCAGCTGCGCAAGGTGGCAAGCTCGCTCGAGCGACACTACCGCGACATGCAGGACCTCGAGTTCACCATCGAGCGCGACCGACTGTGGATGCTGCAGACCCGCGGCGGCAAGCGCACGGCTGCGGCCGCGGTGAAGATCGCGGTCGACATGGCACGCGAGCGCCTCATCAATCGCGTCACAGCCGTACTGCGCGTTGACCCCGACCAGGTTGACCAGCTATTGCACCCCACCATCGACCAGTCGGCCAACAAGGACCTGCTGGCGCGCGGGCTGGGCGCTTCGCCAGGCGCGGCGTCGGGCGCGGTCGTGTTCTCGGCAGAGGACGCCGTGAGTGCCGCCGAAGACGGGCATAAAGTTCTCCTGGTACGGGTGGCCACTTCACCCGAAGACATACAGGGAATGGTCGCCGCCCAGGGCATCCTGACGGCTACCGGCGGGCGCACCTCGCACGCGGCCGTAGTGGCCCGCGGCATGGGTACCTGCTGCGTAGTGGGCTGCGATAAGCTCAAGATCGACTACGCGCGCGATCGCATGACCGTGGACGGGCGCAGCATCAAGCGCGGCGACTGGGTAACAATCGATGGCTCGTCGGGTGAGATCTACCTGGGCGAAGTGCCAACCGTAGAAGCCGTGATGACCGATGAGTTCGATGTGCTCATGGGCTGGGCCGACAAGCTGAGGACGCTCGACGTGCGCACCAACGCCGACACCCCCGCCGACTCCAAGGTGGCCCGACGCTTCGGTGCGCAAGGCATCGGCCTGTGCCGCACCGAGCACATGTTCTTCGAAGACGACCGCATACTGGCCATACGCGAGATGATACTGGCCGAGGATCTTGCCGGTCGCGAAAAAGCGCTGGCAAAGTTGCTGCCCCACCAGAGAAGAGATTTCCTGGGCATCTTCAAAGCCATGAACGGCTTACCCGTTACCGTGCGCCTGCTCGATCCGCCGCTGCACGAGTTCCTGCCGCACAGCGACGCGGAGTACGCCCAGCAGTCCAAGGCAACGGGGGTGCCGCAAGCGAAGCTGCGCGAGCTCGGCGACGCGCTGCACGAATTCAACCCCATGCTCGGCCACCGTGGCTGTCGCCTGGCGATCACCTACCCCGAAATCTACGTCATGCAGACCCGCGCCGTCATCGAAGCCGCGCTGCAAGCAGCGGGCAAGGGTATAAAAGTGCTGCCCGAGATAATGATCCCATTGGTGGGCGCGACCCCCGAGCTGGCAATACTGCGCGAGCTGGTCGAGCAGACCGCTGAAGAGGTGTTCGCGAAGAAGAAAAAACGGCTGAAATACAGCATCGGCACCATGATAGAAGTGCCGCGCGCCGCGCTCACCGCCGATGACATAGCGGCCCACGCCGACTTCTTCTCCTTTGGCACCAACGATCTCACGCAGATGGGCTTCGGCCTTTCGCGCGATGATTCGGGCCGCTTCCTGCCCGCTTACGTGGAGGCGGGCGTGCTCAACGATGACCCCTTTGCCACGCTCGACACGGTGGGTATAGGCAAGCTCATGGAGATCGCGGTGGAGAAGGGCCGCTCGGTGAAGAAGACGCTCAAGCTCGGCATATGCGGCGAGCACGGCGGCGACCCGAGGTCGATCATGTTCTGCCACACCCTGGGACTGGACTACGTATCCTGTTCGCCGTACCGGGTGCCCGTTGCACGGCTGGCGGCCGCGCACGCGGCCCTGGCCGAGCGAGACTGACCAGCCGAAAGCGAGGAGCACGAGCATGGCAAAAAAACCGGCAGCCGTTGAAGGCACGACAAAGATCGTGGGCATTTTTGGTGACCCGGTTGACCACAGCCTGAGCCCGCGCATGCACAACGCGGCTTTCGCAGAGCTGGAGCTGGACTACGTGTACGTTCCCCTGCGCGCCAATCGCCGCAATCTCAAGGAAGCCGTGCGCTCCATGCGCGCGCTGGGAATCGTGGGCGCCAACGTAACCGTGCCCTTCAAGCAGGACGCGCTCAAGCTCGCGCAACGCCTCACGCCCACGGCCAAGGCCATAGGCGCGGTGAACACGCTGTACTTCGACGACAAGCGATTGGTGGGCGACAACACCGACGGCGTGGGCTTTGTCGACGCGCTGGCGGCACACGGCCTGCGGGCGCGCAAAAAGCGAGTGCTCATCATAGGCGCGGGGGGCTCTGCTCGCGCGGTGCTGCACGGGCTGCTCGAGGCCGGGGCGGCCGACGTGGTGGTGGCCAACCGCACCCTCTCGCGTGCGGCACGGCTGGCGCACGACCTGTCGCGGCGTGACTCCCAGGTGAGAGCGGCCAGGCTCGACCTGCTCGACGACTTTGATTTTCTCGAAACGCGGCAGCTGGTCGTCAACTGCACCCCGGTGGGGCTCAAGGGCGAGAACTTCCTCGACTACGACGTGGATTCGACCCCCAAAGACTGCCTGCACTTTGACCTCGCCTACGCGGAGAAGCCTACGCCTTTTCTCGCCATGGCCGCCGGCCGCAAACGCCCCACCGTGGACGGACGCTACATGCTGTTGTTCCAGGGCGCGGCGGCGTTCAAGCGCTTCACCGGGCGACGAGCGCCCCTGGCAGTGATGGCCAAGGCGCTGGGCATCAAGCTACCCGGCTGAGCGGGCGGAGCCGTCCTGGAGACGGTGCTGTCAGGGGCTGACCATCCAGCTGGGGTAGGCCCCGCTCGCTGCGAGCGAGCCGCTGAAAGTCAGTACTTCCTGGGTCGGGTAGTAGTCGTTGTCGAGCATGAACACGTGCAGGTCAAAGAGCGTGCCCGACATCGTGCCGACTCCCTGTATTCCTACCGAGCTCACCTGGGCGGGCGTGGTACCCTCGGGTACTTCGATGCCTACCTGGCTGTAGCCCTCGCCGCTGAGCAGGCCCAACGCGCCTCCGCCCGACAGCTGGCCGTGGTCGGACAGGTAGACGGTGCCGTCCACCACCGCGCGGCCGCGTATGGACTGCGTGCCCACGTCGGTGTCCACGTTGTACTCCACCCACAGGTAGTTGCGCAGGTTGCTGGGCTTAGCGGCCGTGGCGTTGGGATTGAGCTCGGTCTTGAACTCGCGGGTAAACTCCTTGGCCGCGACCACCCACGAGACCGGCTCAAGCAAAAGAATCCGCTCACGCGATCCGGTGGCCTCGCGCTCGAAAGGCACCAGGCCGAAGACGAAATCCGAATCACCGTCGTCGGCTATGAGCCCGTTGGCCGTACGCGTACGCACCACAGGGTGGGTGCCGCCTCGCATGGTACCTGTAAAAGCCGCCATGCTGCCGCTTTCGTCAAAGCGGTGCCAGGCGGCCACGATGTTGCCGGTGGTGTCGTCAACGTCGACGCGCACTATGGTCTCTATGTCGTGCGGACGGCCCCACTGCGAGATCAGCACTTCGGGAAACAGACCGGTGCCACCGTCCTCGTTGCTCCAGGCCATGACGTAGAAATAAGACGTTACCCCTCCAGACGACGAAGCGTCCCAGGTCATGACCACCGGCACGTCGCTGAGCCCGTTGCCCGGGTGCACCGAGTAGGGGTTGAGGTTGGTGTCTATTCCGAGCAGCACGGGCGCAACACGCAAGGCGTCGTAACCCGGATCGCCCAGTGACAGGACGTTTATGGCCAGCGATTCGAGCAGCGCCGGTGCCTTTTTTACAGTTCCAAGTTTCTTGCGATAACGCAGGCCCAGCGTGTGCACGCCAGCCGACAAGGCGCCGAGTTGAACGCGATAGGCCGTCGAGTCGCCGCCGCCGTATAGTACAGCAGTGCCCTGGCTCGCGCCGTCCAGGTCGTACTCAACGACGATGGCCGTGTCTTCGACGGCACCCCAGTCGGTGCCAGGCGCGGCCATGGTGATCGCGGCCGTGGCCTGGCCCTCCACCGCGGTCTCAAAACGAACCTGCTGGTACCCACCCTTGGAAAGAGCCAACGCGTCGACGTCGAACACCCAGTTGCTTATGTCGGCGCACATGGCCACGCCGCCACAACCTCCCGCGGGCTTGTCGGCTTTCTTGGCACAGCCCAAAAGATCCTTGGGGTACTTGTCGGCCTTGGACTTGCGACGCCGCTTGAGGGCCTTGTCGGTAATCTTGGCCGCTGCCTTGCCTCGCGCCAGGTTACAGGCGTCGGCAGCCGAGATAGCGCAACTACCCGCGCCATCCCAGGAGTCAATAATGGCCGAAACGTAACCGCCACTGATCTGCGCATCGATAAACGTTTCGCAGGCCGCGTCGAGTCCGTATTCGGATGCAGAAGGCAGCGGGCAGATTTCCGGACAGGACGGGATTCCTTTCTTCGAGCACCTCAGAATCGCCTTCCAGTGAGCCTTTACGTATTTTTCGACAGCCTTGGGCTGGGTAGTAAGGGCGTCATCACATTCGGCTGCCCGCGCTGCCGAAGGAGAATACCCTGCCAGGGCCAGGCAGCCGAGCACCAGGAACAGAAAAGCGGTCGCCTTAGGTTTTATGTTGGATGAACTCAGTGCCTGGCTATCTGCCATCTCGCGTCGCCTCCGAAGTGTCGGTCGTAGTTCTGCAGCGCCGCTCCGCACCCCCGTGAGCACGCGGCCGCAACCTGGAGCAATCATAAGCCCACAACAGGGCGCATGGCCAGCCCGCAAGCTCAGCGAACGATTATTTTTCTGCTTTCACCCCCCGACCGGGGGGGCGTTGACTCTTACATAAGACGACATCTTCCAGTTGAACGACACCAACTGGTCTGCCCCTCGGCTGTAACGGCGCCGGCGGCTGTAACTGCGGCTCGGACAACGAGAGCCGTTGTATTACAGCGAAGGTCTTGAGAGCCATGGCCACGATCAACTATGGTCGCGGGCATGGCTGAAACTTCTGCAGACACGACCAAAGGGGTGGCGCCGGGAGAGGCGACCGCCCCTGCCGTGAGGCTGCTCGACCACTACCTCGCGCAGGCGGCCGACAACGGGGCCTCCGACCTGCACTTTGAGCCCTCGGGCGGGCGCATGCAGGTGCGCGTGCGTATTGACGGCAGCCTGCGCGCGCTGCCGCCCCCGCCCCGCGGGTTGGAAAGCGCCCTGCTCACCCGCGCGCGCCTGCTCTCGCGCGTAAACCTGGCCGAGCGACGCCTGCCCTGCGACGGCCGCTTTCGCTGGCAGGGCAAGTCCTCGGTGACACTGGACCTGAGGGCTTCGTTCCTTCCCGTTGACGGCGGCGAAAAGCTCGTCCTGCGCCTGATGCCAGGCGACGGCCACCCGCGCCCCATCGAAGACCTGGGCATGGACGAGGCCGACCTCGCGCTGCTCGAAACCACTCTCGCCCGCCCCTCTGGCATGCTGGTCTGCGCGGGCCCCACCGGCGCCGGCAAGACCAGCACGCTGTACGCTGCCCTGGCGCGCCTCGCCACCCCGCGCAGGGCGACCGTCACCGTGGAGGACCCCGTAGAGATGCGCCTTGACGGGGTTACCCAGGTGCAGGTCGACGACGACGCCGGGCGCAGTTTTGCCGTCGTGCTGCGCAGCCTGCTCAGGCAGGACCCCGACGTGGTGATGATCGGCGAAATGCGCGACGGCGAGAGCGCCGCCATAGCCTGCCGCGCCGCACTCACCGGCCACCTGGTACTCACTACCCTGCACACCGCCGACACCCACGAGGCCGTGGTGCGACTTCGCGACATGGGCGTAGCGTCTTACCTGGTGTCGGCCACCGTGTCGCTGGTGGTCGCGCAACGACTGCTGCGAAAACTCTGCAGCCACTGCCGCCGCCAATCCAAGCCGGCAGCCCACGAATCGCAACTGTACCGTGCCTGCGGACTGGCAGTCCCCCGGGTCCTGGCACGGGCAGTGGGCTGTCGGTGTTGCCGGGGCGAGGGCTACTCGGGGCGCAGCGCGGTGTTTGAAGTCATGAACCGCGACGGTGGGGTCGACCGGCCACCACGGCGCACGCTGATGACGGCAGCACTGGCGGCGGCCGCTGACTTGGGCACCACCTTCGACGAGGCCGTGGCCGCTTGCCCGGCACCACACGAATCGCTTGCAGGGAGGCCAACCGCATGAGCGCCATCGCCGGGCGCCGTAAGCCCGGGCGCCGTAAGCCCGGACACCGTAAACCCGGACGCAACGACCTGCTGGTTGCCGCCACGCGCCTGGGCGAGCTGCTCGATGCGGGGCTTTCAACACCCGCGGCCCTGTCGGCGGCCGCACAGCCACGCGACCGAGCCGCGTGCATGGTGGGCGCCGCCGCGGCGGGCGTGGCACGCGGACAGTCGCTGTCGCGCGCGCTGATAACAGCCGGCGCGCCGCTCGACCGCGTGGACCTTGCGCTGCTCGAAGCCGGCGAAGCCGGCGGCGACATTGCCCGCGCGCTGGCACTCCTGGCCGACCGGCTCGAACAACGCGCCGCAATCCGCAAGCAGATCACCGGGGCGCTGTCCTATCCCGCCATGCTCATGCTGGTAACCGTGGTCGTGTTGCACGGCATGTCCTTGTTCGTGCTGCCCTCGCTGGCCTCGATGTACGAGAGCATGGGCATAGACATGCCCACGAGCAGTCGCATACTGATGGCCGCGGGGCGGGCCTCGGCCAGCCACGGCCCCGGGGTACTGGCCTGCCTGCTGCTGCTGGTCTCGCTCCTGATGACCGCACGCTCGCGCTCACCACGGCTGCGTTTGTTCTGCGACGAAACCCTGCTGCGGACGCCCTTGCTGGGCGGCATGTTCACCTCGTTTCAGCACGCCGCGGTCTACTCGGTGGTGAGCGCACTGCTGGAGGCCGGTTGCAGCGTTACCGACGCACTGCAGATGTCGGCTCGCTGCACGGGCAACACGGCCGTGGCCCGCGCGCTCGAACTCTCCTGCCGTCGCATACGCCGGGGCGTGATGCCCGGCACGGCGCTGGGCGCGGGTGCCCTCGATCCATCCGGCGAATCTGCCGGCATACTGCGCGTGGCCGAAGCCACGGGCGATTACCCTGGCGCGTTCGCGAGACTGGCTCGCCTCGCCGCTTGCCGGCGCGACCGCGCCGTTGAGCGCTTCGGCAAGCTGGCCGAACCGGCCGCCGTAACCCTGATGGCCGTCGCCGTGGCCGGCGGAGTGCTCGCGCTCTACCAACCGGTGCTCGGCTCGGCCTCACTACTGCAAGGAGGAACACAATGAAACGCCCACTAAGAAACCCAACGGTCACCCGCTTGACCACCGGCAGCCATTCATCGGCTGGCGACGCAGAGAAAGGATTCACCCTTTTCGAGCTGCTCATAGCGGTGGCGATAATCGGCATACTAGCGGCGGTATCGATACCCCGCTTTACCGACTACCGCGCCGCCGCCTTTGACAGCCGTGCCCAGCAGGACCTTCGCAACGTGGCCTCGGCCCAGGAGCTGCACCACGCGACCAGCGACACCTACGCCGCGGCCACCGCCGACCTGGCGGGCTTCTCGTCGTCGCCCGGAGTGGTGATGGCCATAGCGGCGGCCGATGCCGCGGCCTTCGTGGCAAGCTCCAGTCACCCCGGTGGCAAGAACGTGTACAGCTGGGACAGCGCTGCCCAACCCGCCATGTCTTCGGCCCCGCAGGCGCCGGCTCCCTGACGGCGAGTCTCCCTGGCGACCGCGACGCCGGGGGGTCTGCTCAGAAGGCAGGCGAATAAGGCCGGCGGCGGCTTGCGACTGCCGTCGGCCGCTATAACAATTCGTTTCGCCGTCCCGGACGCTCAGGATAGCCGTGATCGAGCGACGCGAAATCGCCCAGAGTAAAAATTGATGCTGGAGTTATTTGCCTTCCTGCTCGGCCTGGCAACGGGCAGTTTTCTCAACGTGTGTATCGTCAGGATCCCCAGGGAACTGTCGGTGGTGCACCCGCGCTCGCACTGCCCCGCCTGCGAACGGGAACTGTCCTGGTACGAAAACCTGCCGCTGTTGAGCTACCTCGCGCTCCTCGGGCGCTGTCGCTCGTGCAAGCAGCCCATCGGCCTGCGCTACCCGGCGGTCGAGCTGATCACCGCGCTGTTGTTCCTGGCCCTGTCGATGCAGGGATTCTCAACGGCCGCTTTTTTTGTCTACGCGACGCTGGCATCGGCACTGGTGGTCATAACCTTTATCGATATCGACCACTACATCATCCCCGATGTCATCACGCTCCCAACCATCATTGTGTCGCCAGCCCTGGCGTTGTTCGTGCACCACGTCAGCTTCACAGATTCACTGCTGGGCATACTAGTGGGCGGCGGCCTGCTGTGGTCTGTGGCCTGGGCCTACGAAAAACTGCGCGGCCAGGAAGGCATGGGCCTGGGTGACGTCAAGCTGCTGGCCATGACCGGCGGACTGCTGGGATGGAAGGCGGCACTGTTCACGCTGGCGGCAGGCTCGGTGGTGGGCTCGGTTGTGGGCATCGGGGTGATGATCGCCCAGCGCAGGGGGATGGGCACGGCCCTGCCATTTGGGCCGTTTCTCGCCGCCGGTGCACTGGCCTGGGTTTTCTGGGGCCCGCAGTTCCTCGACTGGTACCTGTCGTCGGCCGGGGGTTGGTCTGCGGGGACGTGGTCGGCCGTTGTGTTGCCGATGATCGGGGCCTGAATGCCGCGGTGACTTCCGCTTCAAAGTCCCTGCCTGCGCGACCCACGAGGTCGCAGCTGGCCGAGCTCGCCCGACGCGACCCGGTCATGGCGCGGGCGCTCAAACACTACGGGCCGTTCCCAGGTTTTCCGCAGCCCGAGAACCGCCGCGTACCCCACTTCGAATCGTTGGCACGCAGTATAGTTTTCCAACAGCTCGCAGGAGCAGCGGCCCGAGCCATATGGCAACGCGTGATCGCGCTCACTCCAGGAGCGCGGCTGGCCCCACCAGCGCGCTTGCTGTCCCTGCCCGAAGACCAGCTGCGCGGCGCAGGCCTGTCTCGCAACAAGGTCGCGGCCCTGTGCGATCTCGCGCGCAGGGCCAACGACGGCAGCCTGGGTTTGCGCCGAGCGGCGTTGCTGGGGGACGACGAAATCATCGAGCGCCTGGTCACCGTTCGCGGCATAGGACCGTGGACAGCGCAGATGTTTCTCATGTTCAAGCTGGGCCGGCTCAATGTCATGCCCAGCACCGATCTCGGCGTGCAGGAAGGCGCGCGCGCGCTCTACCGACTCGACCAGCGGCCCACGCCCGGCGAGCTGACCGAGCGGGCGCGTTCCTGGGCGCCACTGCGCAGCGTGGCCGCGTGGACGCTATGGCGCGTGAAAGATGGCGACGACGAAGGCGGGTGGTAGGCGAGCAGCCGATCCAGCACGGCTACCCGCCCGAGGGCTCAAGACGCTCAGCCCATGCTCAGCTGCAACGCCATCCACACCACGCACACGACCTGGGTGCCGTACATGGCGAAGCGTACCGACACCGCCGCCTCGCTGGCCGAGGCTATGTGCACCAGCGACTGGCCTACGCGGGCAAACACGTACACGCGCGCGAGGTTGTCGAACAAGTCCGAGCCATAGCCTATGGCCGCGGCCACCAGCACGACCGCCGCGAAGATGGGCAGGTTCTCTAGGCAGTTGGCGTGGGCGCGGTTGAGCCGCCAGTACATGTCGCCGCCGTGTTGTTGTCCGCTGGGAAAGTCACCCGAGGTGGCCTTGCCGGTCGCGACCTGGCTGATCCTGACCGTGGCGATACAGAGCACCAGGAACACCGTCCAGTATACAAAACCCATCAAGCAGTGCAGTGAAGCAGTCATATTGATTCTCCTTTTTTGTCAGCGCGTTCCGTCAGCGCGCTATGTCGTTGCGTTTTGTCGGCGCGTGTCGTCGAAGCACAACCCGGCGACCCCTCGATAATAGCCTGCCGAAGGCCGAGGGGCCACAAATCAGCGCGCCCACCTTGTCACGCCCCGTGCCCACGGCTAACAAACAAGCCATGGATAACAAAGACTACGAGTTCATAGACTGCCAGGTCGACGGCAGCGTTTTAACCATGACCATCAACCGGCCCGAGCGCATGAACGCCCTGCACCCGGCCGCCAACCGCGAGATGGCCGAGGTGATCGACGGCTTCGCTGCCGATCCCGAGCTGTGGGTGGCCATCGTGACCGGGTCGGGCGAGCGCGCCTTCTCAGCCGGCAACGACCTCAAGCACACCGCCGAGAACAAGGGCGACATGGCCATGCCGCCGTCGGGTTTCGGCGGGCTCACTCATCGCTTCGATCTCACCAAGCCGGTGATAGCCGCGGTCAACGGTGTGGCGCTGGGCGGAGGCTTCGAGATCGCCCTGGCCTGCGACATCATACTGTGCTCGGACACCGCCGTGTTCGGCTTGCCCGAGCCCAAGGTGGGACTGGCCGCGCTGGCCGGCGGCATCCATAGGCTTCCGCGACAGATCGGCATGAAAAACGCCATGGGCATGATGCTCACCGGCCGCCACGTGGACGCTGCCACTGCCGAGCGCTACGGCCTGGTGCAGGAGATCTGCGCACCCGACCAGCTCATGGTGCGGGCGCGGGCCTGGGCCGGCGAGATCGCCGCTTGTGCACCCTTGTCTATACGCGCGAGCAAGGCAGCCGCCATGGGGGGACTGGGACGACCGCTGCCCGAAGCCGTACAGATGCGCTTTGACGAGCTCAAGGAATTGTTCGAGTCCGAAGACTTCATCGAGGGACCCCGTGCGTTTGCCGAAAAGCGCGCGCCCGAGTGGAAGGGACGCTGAGCTGCAGGGACAACTCTTACAGGGATAGCGCACGGGCGCGCTCGGCAACCGGCCCGCCAAGGGCTTGCCGGTTGTAACCCACGCGTTTGAACCACAACTGCTGATTACATTCCCAGGTGAAACCCATGCCACCGTAGACCTGGGTGGTGGTCATGACCGACCGGGTCGACACCTCGGCCGAGTGGGCCTTGAGCAGGGCCACCGTGCGAGCCGCGTCGTCGCGTTGCTCGTCCCAGGCGAAGGCCGCGTACCAGCCCAGCGACCGCAGCGGTTCAAGCTCCGCAAAAGTCTCGGCGCACATGTGCTTGACGGCCTGGAAGCTGGCGACCACACGTCCAAACTGCTCGCGCATACCGGCGTACTCTATGGCCTCCTCGAGCGCCCGCTCGCAGGCCCCAAAGGAATCGGCCGCCAGCACCACTCGAGCAGCGTCGCTCACCCGCGCGACCAGGCCCGCGAGGTCGTCGCTCTCGGCCAGGGCTTCGGCTGGGGTGTCGCTGAACTGCAGTTCACCCAACTGCCGGGTGGTGTCTATGTTGTGGTAGTCGCGGGTCTCGAGGCCGGCGGCGTTGCGCTCGACCAGCCACGCCCGGGCTTCGCTACCGTTACCCGACACGACCACGAACGCGTCGGCCGTAGCGGTGTCGGGCACAAACCTGAGCTCACCCGTGAGCACGCCGTCGCGTTCTTCCAGCTCGCCCACGGCAAAAGACAAAAGACATTTGCCGCTGGATACGCCGGGCAACCAGCTCGATTTCTGTTCGGCGCTGCCCGCGCCCGCCAACAACAACGGCGCGGACACGCAGGCCGAGTGATAAGAAACCGTTGTCAGCGCCCGGCCCATCTCGGTGGCCACCACCACGGCGTCGAGCAGTCCAAGGCCCGCACCACCGTGCTCCTCGGGCAGCATCACACCGAGCACCCCTTGCTCGGCCAGCCCCTGCATAGCCGTGGCGTCTCCCGCAGCGCGCCTTGCGGCACCCGCATCGTCGCTGTCCAGGGTCTCGCGCACGCGTTCGATCGGAAGCTCGTCGGCCAGCCAACCCCTGAGCGAGTCGCGCAACAGTTCCTGCTCGGGTGAAAGTCCGAAATCCATGCTCAGCTACCCGTCGTCGCCCTGGGTTCGCGGGGCATGCCAAGCCCGCGTTCCGAAATTATATTCTTCTGGATCTGCGCCGTGCCACCGCCGATGATCATGCCCAGCTGAAACATGTACTGCTTCTGCCACGCGCCGTCGTCCACCGCGTGCGGCGAGCCGCGGTACAGAATGCCGTAGTCCGCCAGCCCGTCGATGGCCAGCGAACAGATGTCATTGTTGAGCTGGCAGCCGTTGAGCTTTGTGATCAGGCCGGCCGCGCCCGGGTTGCGCCCCTTGAGCCGGTCGGTGAGCATGCGCAGGCCGTGGTACTTCATGGCCAGGGCGCGAGCCTCGAGCTGCATCAGCCGGTCGCCGTGCACGAGATTACCGCCGCCCTGTTCGTCGGCACCCGCGGCAAGTGTTTTTCGGCAGGCGGCCAGCATGCCCTCGGTAAGCGCGCTCGAACCCAGGAAATTACGCTCGTGCACAAGCGTGGTCTTACCTATCTGCCAGCCCTGGCCTCGTTCGCCCACGAGATTTTCCCGTGGCACGCGCACGTCTTCGAGAAAAACCTCGTTGAAGTCCGAGCTGCCGGTCATCATGCGCAGCGGGCGTATCTCTATACCCGGCGTGTCCATGTCGACCAGCAGGTAACTGATACCGCGGTGCTTGGAGGCCTCGGGTTCGGTGCGCACGAGTATAAACATCATGCCCGCTTCAACCGCGGTGCTGGTCCAGATCTTGTGGCCGTTGATCACCCACTGGTCGCCGTCAAGTTCAGCCCGCGTCGACAGGCTTGCCAGGTCGCTGCCCGACCCCGGCTCGCTGTAGCCCTGGCACCATAGCAGTTCGGCATTGACGGTGGGTGGCACGTAGCGGCGTTTCTGTTCTTCGCTGCCGTACTCGAGCAGCGTGGGCACGAGCATGCTTATGCCCTGGCCGGCGGCGCCCTGCGACACGTGCGCGGCGCTGAACTCCTCGGCTATAATCATGGTCTCGAGCAGGTCGGGTTCGGCGCCGTAGCCACCGTACTCGCGCGGTATGGTACGCGCAGCGTAGCCCGCTTCGATCAGCGTTTTCTGCCAGTCGACCACCTCCTGGTTGTGTTCGACCACGCGCATGGTCATGCGCGGCGCACGGTCGGCATTATCGGCGAGGAATGATTTTACTTCGGCGCGGAAGTCTTCGTAGCGGGGGCCGTAGCTGAGATCCATCCCCCGTATTTAGCCGTCCGACTGCAGTGCGGCAAGCCTGCCCGCGCTCAGGCAGAGCCGGGGGCCTGGAGTTCGGACATGACGGCCAGCAGCTCTTCGGGCGGCAGGGGCTGCGCGTCTTCGGTTGAATCCTTACCGCTTTCAAAATGCAGTATGCCCAGGCGGTCGAACTCCTCGCGCACGCGAGGCGTGAGCAGCCCCAGGCGCCTGAGGTTAGGCACGATCTTGGAGAACAGCATCTGCCTGAAACCTGTCATGAAGGGCGTGTGTATGGCCCATTCTATCCAGCGGTCAACGTCCAGGCCCATGCGCTCGTAAACCTGCTCCATCAGCAGGCGGTCGTGCATGAGATGGGTCGCCTCGATGACGAAGTCCTCGCGCTCGCGCAGTTCGGAGGCGGTCAGCCCGCCTTCGTAAATACTCTCAAGAGTGAGTACGCCGAAGGCCACGTGCCGAGCCTCGTCCTGTAGAATCCGCGAGGTGAAATCCTGCAGCAGGGGCTCGTCGGGCATCTGCACCTTCATGAACGAGAAGGCAGCCAGGGCCAGGCCTTCAACCATGATCTGCATGCCCAGGTAGGTCATGTCCCACCTCGAGTCGGTGAGTATATCGTTGAGCAACACGCCCAGGTGCTTGTTGACCTCGAAGCTGCGGCCCACTTTCTCGGTGATGTAGCGGTGATAGACCTCCACGTGGCGGGCCTCGTCCTGCACCTGGTTGGCACCGTAGAACTTGGCCTCCTCGTCAGGCGCCTCGAGCACTATCTTAGAGGTGGCCAGCAACGCGCCCTGCTCTCCGTGGAGAAACTGTGAGAGCATCCACGCGTTCATATTGAGGTTGAGCTCCATGAACTGTCGCGGCTCCAGTTTTTCGGGCGGCGACAGCATTTCTTCCATCACCTGCTGGGCGCCCGCGTGAATGCGTTCGTCTATCCAACCTTCGAGGTCTACCGGGGTGTCCCAGTCAAGATCCGCCGCGTTCCAGCTCGCGGCCTTTCCTTTCTCGTACAGCGCCAGCAGGTCCTCGCGCTCGAGCTTGTAGCCCCAGTCAAAGACGGTGCCGACCTCGGATACAACGGTTTCGTGGCTGCCGCCCGGGGGCAGGGGGAGAGGGTGGTTCTGGGTGTATTTCATGGAGTAATAGGCCGGCCGCGGGCGTCCCGCTCGGGTGCGGACACGCGCAGGCGACAAGGCGTACGCCATTGTATACAGAACAGCACAGCCCTTCCCAGCACTGTGAGCACAGAAAAGCCCCCGCCGCCCCCCCTGTTTGGGGGGCGGCGGGGGGGCTTTTCATGGATACGGGCGCCGGCAGCACATCCATGCTCCTGGGCGTGCAGTAAGCACGCGGGCGAAGCGCCCTTTGCCGAAACACAGCCTTGGCGCGAACCCGCCGCTCGCGTTATACAGGTGACGATGAATTATGTGCCCACAGGGAACCCGCGCACGCGGGGCGCCGCTGCCGGCCGCGTGCTGGGCCTGCTGGCCCTGGTCACTACCCTGCTGGTGCTGGGCCTGTGGGTGTGGGGCCGCTACGTTTTTACGCCCGAATGGGTCGACAGCAATGTCTTTGCGTCCCTCGAACAACGCTGGCAGCGCGATCTTTCGGTAAAGAAGGTCGCGCTGCGAAGCGACGGCTTGCTGCTGGGCGGGCTGGTCATCGGCGAGCACGCCGATTTTGCCGACAGCGAAGGGGACGTGTTCGCTTACTCATCGCAGGTTGAACTGCGAATAGACTGGGCCGAGCTGCTCAACGGAAAGCTGCACGTGAGCCGGGTAGACCTGCGGGAGCCCACCGTTTACCTGCGCAGAGCCGCTGACGGACGACTCAACGCTTCTTCGCTTGTCGCCATGCTCACCGACGACCCGCAGCCGGGCGATGACAACGGCGACCCCGAGGACGCCGAGCCGCTGAAAATAACTCTCAACGTGAAGCACGGCGTAGTTGAGTACGGCGACCTGCTGGCGCAGGACATAAAGGCGCAACTCCGCATTTCAGGCGACCGGGTGAAACTCACCGAGCTGAGCCTGGAGACCGCCGACGGCACACTGACGGCAAGTGGCGAGGCCGACCTCGGCGACTCACCCCCCTCGCTGGGCGTGGGCATGTGGGCCGAGGAGATCGACCTCAAAATTTTTGTAGAGGCTTTCGACCTGCCCATCCGCCTGAGGGGAGAGCTCTCCCTGGAGGCCAACTTCTCTATGACCAACACCCGTTCTTCGAAGCAGCAGAAAGTCGAGGGCAAAGAAGCGCACTGGACCGAGCTGCTTCAGGGCCGAGGCAGGTTCAATATCGACAAGGGCCGAATCGAGGGCTCCGAGCTGCTCAACACCGTAGCGTCGCTCACCGGACTCGGGGGGCTCACTTCGCTGCCGCTCAACAAATCCGGTGGTGAACTCATCGTGACCTCGGGCAGCGTGAGCAGCGAGCGCATCGTGCTGGGAGGCGAGAGCGAACGCGTGCTCTTGATGGGTACGGTAGACCTGGACGGCGACTGGGACGTCGAGGCCTGGGCGGGCGCCAACGACGAGGACGACAAACTCGACCTGCCCTCATGGGTGCGCCCCCTCATGCGCTGCGAGACCGAGCAGATCGAAGATGACACCGATCCCACCGGCAGCCGCACGTTACGCTGGAAGTACGTCCCCTTCGCGATGACCGGGAGCGTTAACGAACCCCGGGTGGCGTTTCCGCGACGCGCTTTCACCCCCACGGCGCTGCTTGCCACCCTGCTCAGCGACGGCAGCTGTGATCAGCCGCCCGGCAGCAAGAGCGGTGCGTCGGGAATCAACGACATCGGTAACAACGCGGCCCGCGCGCTGCGCGACGGCATCGACAGTATCCTGGGCGACGGTGCCGACTGCGTCCCCATTCCCTTCATTCGCGACTGCCCGGCCGAGTAGGCACCGCGTGGCGCCCCGCGACCAAACTGACCAGGCCGGCAAAGCGGCCAGGGGCAGACTGGCCCCCTCGCCGACCGGCCCACTTCACCTGGGCAACGCTGCCGCCTTGCTCATGGCCTGGCTGTCGCTGCGCTCGTCGGACGGCACCCTCGTGTACAGGACCGAGGACCTCGACAGCGGCAGGGTCGTGCCCGGCATGGCCGACCAGCAACGCCGAGAGCTCGAGTGGCTGGGGCTGGACTGGGATGAAGACGACACCGTCGGCGGTAACCACGGCCCCTACCTGCAATCGCTCCGCGGCCAGCGTTACGAAGCCGCGTTGCGACGGCTCGACACAGCGGGCCTCCTGTTTCCCTGCGCGTTGTCACGTCGCGACCTTGCCGGTATCGCTTCTGCCGGCAGTGCCGCCGGTGATAGCGCGGCGGGTGATAACGCCGCTGCTGGCTACCCGGCACGGCTGCGCCCCGACCACAACGAACCCGGCTGGCTCGAACGCATTCTCTCGGGCGAGGACCGCGATAACTCGGTGCGCCTGCGCGTACAGAACGAAGTGATGAACTTCGATGACCTCGTCCTCGGTCCCCATGGCGACAACCCGGCATTGGGTAGTGGCGATTTTGTTCTGCGCCGCCGCGACTCGCTGTTCGCCTACCAGTTGGCGGTAGTTGTAGACGACATCGAAATGGGCATCACCGAGGTAGTGCGTGGTGCCGACCTGCTCGGTTCCACCGCCGGCCAGCTGCAGTTGTGGCACGCGCTCTCGGACCGCGAGCCGAGTTGGGCCCACCTGCCGTTGCTGCTCAACGACGCGGGCGTAAAGCTTTCAAAGCGTGACGGTGGGCTCGAGTTGGCCAGCCTGCGCGCGGCCGGCGTGTCACCCGAACGGTTGGTGGGTTGGCTGGCCGGCGCGCTGGGACTGCGACCATCGGCGGCTGCTTGCCGGCCGGTAGAACTGCTGAGCGATTTTTCACTGCGAGGCGTGGTCCGCCATAACATAAGCGTAAGCAACGCTGCGATGGACGAATTGCGGGCTGTTTCTTAACAGCAATGTCATTGTCCGGCTGGTACCCGCGGGTGCATACTGCAACCCGTGACGGCCTCTTCTCACAACCGTGTCTCCAACAGCAAACGCCGCGCCGGTGGCTGGACACTGCTCGAACTGCTCGCGTCGATGACCCTGCTTTCATTGGCTGCGGTAGCCGTCACCGCCAGCTCGCTCAAGCTGTCGTCGGCCGCGGCTTTGTCGGCTGCGCGCACGGTCGCCCTGCGCGCAGCCACCGATGCTCGGCGCCTCGCCTATATCGAATCTCGCTGGTTCGACCTCGAGATCACACCCGGCATGACCGAGATCGTGGTGAGCGACGGGCTGCTCCGCCACGACCCCTACCCACTCCCTGGCGGAGTCTCGGTTTTGTCTGCGCCTACCCGCGGCTACGTGCGCTTCCAGGCCGGTGGCTTTGCCGACAACTCCACCATGGTGCTGGCCGGACGGCGCGGTGGCACCGTGAGGCTGGTGATTAACCAGCGGGGATTGGTTCATTGAAAGCAGCGCCAACGGCACCCGCGGGGAGCTCGCTGTTAGAGTGCATGGCCGCGCTGGCGCTGGCCTCGTTGCTGGCCGGCCCTCTGGTGGGCCTGGCGCGCTCAGCCGCTTTGTCCTTGTCTCTCTCCCGAGCGGGGAGCGCCGCTCTTGACGCCGCCCGCAACAGGCTCGACCTCATGCTAGCGGCTCCCTGCGGGCCGGTACTCAGCTGCCCCGCTGGTCTCGATTGCTCGCGCAGCTTGAGCCCCGGCCCGGGTGCACTAGCCGTGGCCACGGTCACAGTACAGTCGGGCCCTTACCAGGCCAGGCTGGCCGCCTTGCTGCCGGCCTGCGAAGCGCAACCTTGAGCAGCAGCCTGATGGAGAGCGCCGCCGTGCTCGGTCTTGAAATGGCCCTGCTGGTTTCGCTCGCGGCTATCATGCTGTCGGGGCTCGCGGTGCTGAACGACGGCGAACGAGCCGGCGCCGACCTGCTGCGCCACCGGCAGGTAGAACGACTGCTCGCCGGTAGTTTCGAGAGCTGTGCCACCGGCCCCGGCGTGGTCGTGGAGGCACTGTCGGACAAGGTCGTGCTTGCCTGCGACAGCGACGGAAACGGCGAGATCGACCTGCACAGTTCGGAACTCACCACGCTGGCCGTTCGCGGCAGTGGTTCACAGCGAAGACTGGCGCAACAGTTTGGTGGCCAATCGCGTACCCTGGTCAAAGGCCTGCCGGCTGGCTCGGCGTTTTCTTACTACGACCAGTCAGCTGGCATCTCGAGCTCGGCCTCCAACAGCAGGGCAGTGGCAGTACCCACGGCCGCGGGCCTGTTGTTGTTCGCACTACCCGAGACGGCAGAAAGCAGCGGTGGCTGAACAGCCGCCACAAGGCGGCGCTGTATCTATTGGGCGCCGGCCACAAGGCGGCGCTGTACTCATGGCCACCCTGTTGCTGTGTCTCGCCACGCTGTCACTCGTCGTGGCGCTGGCCGGGCTCTCGCGCGGGCTGGTCGTCGAGCTGCAGGCGCGGCGCGACTCGCTTTGCGCCCGTTACGCCGCTCGCGCGGCAATCACCCTGGCCATGGCTGGCGCTGAGTCGGGCTGGGCGGTCTCACTGCTTGGGCCACCGGTGAGTTGGGCCAGCGCAGCCCTGCTACCCCTGCCTGCTGGAGCTTGCGTGCTCGAAGGGCTGGGCCGCTGCGGCGGGGCCAGCAGACTGCTCGTGCAACGCGACCACGGGCTTAGCTGCCCGCCCTGACGCCTCCAAGGGGACCAGGAGTCCCGGCCACGGTTGCGATTTCGCAAGCGGGCCATAATCATCGCGGCCGATGGCAGCCCTTGTGACACTGGAAGGCATCGAGGGCTGCGGCAAGTCTACCCAGGCGGGTCTGCTCGCGGCGCACCTTGAAGACCGCGGCCTCGAGGCCGTCCTCACCTGCGAGCCGGGTGGCACGCGGGTTACCGCCGAGATCCGACGCCTGTTGGCCGACCCCGCCTCCGAGTTGGACCCGCGGGCCGAACTCCTGCTCTTCCTCGCCGATCGCGCCCAGCACGTAACCGAGGTCATACGACCGGCGCTCGAACGCGGAGCGGTGGTGATCTGCGACCGCTACAGCGACTCCACTATCGCCTACCAATGCCACGGCCGCGGACACGAGCGCGCCCTGGTAGACGAACTCAACGCCTGGGCGGCGGGCCAACTGGTGCCGGACCTCACGCTATGGATAGACTGCGAAATAGAGATCGGACTCGCGCGCGCACGCGATCACAGCGGCGGGCCGGGCGACCGCTTCGAGGCCGAGCCAACGACTTTTCACCAGCGGGTGCGAGACGGCTTTGCCGGCTGCTACAAGGATGAACCCGGACGCGTGCGCCGCATTGACGGCAACCGCGACCAGGCGAGTGTTACAGCCTCGGTGCTGTCGACAGTGGATGAGTTTCTCGCTTCACAATCCGGGGCAGATCGATGAGCGCTGCCGATCTTTCGCCGCTGCAGGGTCACGCCGAGCAACTCGACAAGCTCCGACGGCTGGTGCCGCGGCAAGGCGAGGGCGATCGACGCCATCACCACGCGTTCATTTTCTGCGGGCCGATGGGCACCGGCAAGTTCAAGGCTGCGTTGTGGCTGGCCGCGCGGCTCAAGTGCGAGCAACCCGAGAACTGCCGCGGACTGTTTGAAGAAGGCGCCGGCCAACTGTGCGATCGCTGTGGACAGCTGGCCGCGGGCAGTCACCCGGACCTCGTGGTGGTCGAGCCCATGGAAGACGGCAAGCCCATTTATCTCGCCCAGATCGTTCCGCGCAAGAAACCCGACGTTCCCCAGCGGCCGCTCGTGTCCACACTGGCCACGAGCCCGCAGCGGCCCGGCCCGCGCGTGGCGATCATCCGCGACGCCGAGCTGCTCAGAGTCGAGGCGCAGAACGCCATGCTCAAACTGCTCGAAGAGCCGCCGGGCGATTGCGTCCTCGTTCTGGTGACCGCCAACCCGACGGCCCTGTTGCCCACCGTGCGCTCGCGCTGCCAGTTTGTTCGTTTCGGCCTACTCGGCGACGACGAACTCGGCCGGGTGATGGCCGCGCAGGGCATCGACAGCCACCGCTCAGCCGAGATTGCATTGCTGGCCGGCGGCCGGGCCGACCTCGCGTTGTCTAGTGACGAACGCGCGATCGACGAAAGACTCAAGCTGGTGAGCAGCTGGGAAGAACTGCTCGCTAATCCCTTGCTCCCCCTGGAGCCGCTGGTGCGGCAGCTCGCCGGCAAATCGGGCAAGGACAGCAGCACTCCCGAACGCAAGCGCCGAATAAAACTGCTCGCCGAGTGGCAACTGGCCAAGGCGAGGACCGCCCTGGGGCAATCGCGGCCTCAGGGTAACGGTGAACTCGATCGACTACTGGCCACCGCGGCAGCGGCACGCAGCCCGCGCCGACTGGTGCACGATTCGCTGACCATGAACTCCTGCACGCTGGCGCTGGGCCGCAACGCCAACGCCAAACTGGCCATCCGCGAAGCCCTGTTGCATATAAGAGGCTGAGCACCACACCCTCGTCATGACAGGCAAGCCTTCCACCATCGAACTCACCACCCCGCTTTACTACGTGAACGCGGAGCCTCACCTCGGGCACACCTACACCACGGTGATCGTAGACACCCTGGCACGTTTTCATCGTTCGATGGGCAGGGAAGTGTTCTTTCTGACCGGCACCGACGAACACGGCGACAAGATAGCCCGTGCGGCTGAAGCCGCCGGCTGTGAGCCGCGTGAATACGCCGACCGCGTGTCGGATGTTTTCAGGTCAACCTGGGACGAGTGCTCGATAAGCTACGACCACTTCGTGCGCACCACCGACTCCTACCACGTGGACTTTGTGCGCGAGGTGCTCACGCGCGTCAACGACGCCGGCGATATTTACTTTGACAGCTACGGCGGCAACTACTGCACCGGCTGCGAACGCTTCTACACCGACCGCGAACTGGTGGACGGCAAGTGCCCCGACCACGAGCTCGAGCCCGAGTGGATAGAAGAGCAGAACTATTTTTTTAAGCTGTCGGCTTACCAGCAGCGACTGCTTGACCACCTGCACGACAATCCCGACTTCATCCGCCCCGAGGGCTACCGCAACGAGGTACTCTCCCTGCTGAGCGAACCCCTCGAAGACCTTTGCATTTCACGCCCCGTGAGTCGCCTGGAGTGGGGTATCCCGCTCCCCTTCGACGACAACTACGTCACCTACGTGTGGTTCGACGCCTTGCTCAACTACCGCTCGGCTCTCGAGTTCGCGCGCGGCGACAAGGCCGACGAGTTCTGGCAGAACGCCAACCACTTCATAGCCAAGGACATACTCAAACCACACGCAATTTTCTGGCCGGCCATGCTGATGGCCGCCGGGCTGCCGCTGTACGATCGGCTAAACGTACACGGCTACTGGAACATGGGCGAGAGCAAGATGTCCAAGTCGCTGGGCAACGTGATACGTCCGCTGGAAATGAAAGAGCGCTTCGGGCTCGACAGCTTTCGTTACTTCCTCCTGCGCGAAATGTCGTTTGGTTCCGACTCCAGCTTTACCGAGGACGCCTTCGTACGGCGCTTCAACGGCGACCTCTCCAACGGGCTGGGCAACCTCGTGAGCCGGGTGCTGTCGATGCAGAACAAGTACTTCGACGGCCTCCTGCAGGCACCGGCCACTGAAGACACATCCGCCGAAGACACGGCTGCCGACGCGACAGTACACGCGGCTTTTGAAAAGGCCGAGCAGAGAGTGCCCGAGTTGCTCGAGCGGCTGTCTTTCCACCTCGCACTCGAAGAAACCTGGCACGCTCTTGCTGCCTGCGACAAGTACATAGTCGATACGGCGCCCTTCAAGCTTTACAAGGACGAGAGCAAGCGCGGGCGGGTGGGCGAGATACTGCTGCTCTTGTGCGAAGCCCTGTTGCACGCGGCCCGACTGCTGGCGCCCTTCATGCCCGACAGCTCAGCGGCTATCTCCAGGCTGCTCAATACCGACCCGCTAGAGATGGCCGAGCAGCCGCCTGCCTGGGGGACAGCCTTTGAGCCCGGCCACCGCGTGGGCAAGCCCGAGCCGCTGTTTCCTCGCATAGAGATAGACAAGCAGTGACGCCCGCGATCATTGACACCCACTGCCATCTTTCCGACGCCAAGTTCAGCGCCGACGTCGACGAAGTAATCGAGCGTGCCGTGGCCGCGGGCGTTACCCGCATGGTGGCCGTAGGTGGCGGTGGCCCCATTGAAGATAGTCGGCGCAGCGCCGAGATGACCGAGCGCTACGACTGCCTGCGCTCCACGGCCGGCATTCACCCCCACGACGCAGCGTCGGTCGACCAGGCCACGATCGACGAGCTGCTGGGCCTGCTCGCCCGGCCGACGGTGGTGGCGGTGGGCGAAACCGGGCTCGATTACTACTACGACAACTCCCCCCGCGACCTCCAGCGCGAGGCACTGGCCCGCCACCTGCAGTTGGCCCACCAGTGCTCGTTGCCGGTTGTGCTGCACTGCCGGGACGCGCACCAGGACCTCCGCGACGTGCTCGAAGCCGAGGGCGTGCCTGCCGCAGGCGGCGTTGTGCACTGCTTTACCGGTAACTACGAAGAGGCCTGTTGGTACCTCGACCACGGACTGCTGCTTTCGTTCACCGGGATAATCTCATTTCGCAATGCCGGCGAACTGAGGGACGTGGCCGCGCGGGTTCCGCTCGACAGCATGATGCTCGAGACCGACTCACCCTACCTCGCGCCCGAGCCCAACCGCGGAAAGCGCAACGAGCCCGGCTACGTGGTGCACGTGGCCGCAGCGATGGCGCGCGCACGCGATTGCAGCATCGAAGAAGTGGCCCGGGCCACCACCGCCAACGCCGAGAAGATGTTTTTCTCCTGAGGCTCAGCCTGGTTGGTCGACCGACCCACGGCGAGCACGCAACAGCACGGCCGCAGCCAGCACAGCCGCGGCCAGCATCAGCCCCTGGGCCATGGCCGTTTCGAGATCGGGAGACATGCCCAGCAGCGAGAATTCCGGCCACCAGCCCACGGGGGTGAGCGCCATGACTCCGCCTTCCTGCAACTCGGTTATGCCCGCGCCTGCAAAACGAAACGCCAGCAGGTAGAGCAGGCTGCCGGTGGCCGAAAAGAACGGCCGCAAGGGCACGCGGACACCTAGCTTGAAGATCCCGAGGTATAATAGGAAGAGCAGCAGGCTGCCGACCCCGAAGCCTCCCGACACGGCCATCACCTGGCCGCCGTCGGCCAGCAGGGCACGGTAGAACAACACTGTCTCAAACCCCTCGCGATAAACGGCGAGGAACGCGATCCCGGCCATGGCCCAGCGCGAACCGGCGCCCAGCGCGCGGTCGACCTGCCCCTGTATATAGCGCTGCCAGCGCTCGGCCTCTGCGCGCGACAACAGCCAGTAGCTCACGCTGAACAGCACCAGGGCCGCGAGCAACATGGTGACACCCTCTATGAGTTCGCCGGCCAGGCCGACCCCTCCAAGCAGCCACTGGGCCGCGGCGGCGGTGGCGATGCTGAGCAGCACGCCCACCGCCGCACCCTCGAACAGCCAGCGCCGGGCGATCGTGTGTCCGCCACGCGACAGGTAGGTCGCGAGCGCGGCGATCACGAGTATCGCCTCCAGGCCTTCCCTGAGTATGATCACCAGCGAAGCGAAGAAGGCCGAGGTTGAGCTGGCGGTCGCTCCCAACAGGACAGCCGCTGCCTCGAGGTCGCGGGCTATCATATCGAAGTCGACTTCGCGTCCAGCCAGCAGGTCGGCGCGGGCACGGGCAAAGCGTTTCTCCAGGGTGCCGGCCAGCGCAGAATCACGGGTGGCGATAAGTTTCTCGGCCTGTTCAAAAACCATGTAGGCCTGCAGCATGACAGCCGCGGCGCCAACCGAATCGTCCTCGGCCATCGCGCGCGCCCGCTCCACCAGTTGGAGCACCTCACCGAGGTCGTTCGACTTTGTTTCGGCGGCCTCTACCCCCAGGCTGGCACGCAAGGACTCGTCGAGTCGGCCGGCAGCAACAGCCACCTGTCCCGCTGGCCGCTGCGAATAAACTGCCTCGGTGAGCTCCTGCAGCGCTGCGGCCACGGCGGCGCTGTCTGCCTCGGTGATAGCGTCGCCCAAAGCGTCGATATCGGCCGCGACCGTGGCCAGGAAGATGCGCGCTTCACCGTACTCAAGCTTGTTGACTACCTCGCCGTCGCGGACACCGTCGTTGTACTCCTCTACCACCAGCTCAAGGGCCGACAAGAGGTGACGCGGATCTACTTCGCGCTGCTCGTCGGCCGCATCGCCGCTATCGGCCGAAGCCAGGCGCGCAGCGACCAGCAGCGAGGCCGCCGCGCTACCGTCGTCATCGCCGTGGGCACTCGAGCGCTCGAGTGCCGCCAGCAGGCGACGGTCAGACAAGCCCGCAGTCGCCATCGGGTCGGACAGGTCCAGGGCCTTGCCATTACCGTGGCAGTCGCCGCAGTTTGAGAGATCGCCGCCAGCTGCTCGGCTATCGACCGCGGCTGCCTCAATAATCGCCGGAGGCGATTTCAAGGTCCACAGGAACCACACGATATCCCAGCGCTCCTGGACGGTGAGCACGTGATCCCAGGCCGGCATGGCAGTGCCCGGCAGGCCCATGCCCATCACCTGGAAAAACTCCTCGGGCGTCTCGTCGAGCAGCTCCGGGGCGGCGGTAAAATCGACCGGCCGCGGGCCGGTAACCTGGTCGGCCAGCGGGCCATTGCCATCGCCCTGCTCGCCGTGACACGAGGTGCAGTAGCGCAGGTAAAGTGTGTGTCCGCGCTGTGGCGAAGGCCTGCCCGCCGGAGCCTCGAATCCCACTCCATCAGCGTGAACACCAGCCCACTGCTCGTAAGCCCTGGTCAGCTCCTCCACCGGGGCGCGGCCCTCTGCCAGCGCAATGACAGCGTCAAGCTCGGGCGACGGAGAGGAATCGGCGAGCAAGGAGAGCAGCGCCATCGCGGTTGCGAGTTCGTCGGGATCGACCACCTCGCCACCGCGTACGCCTTCGCCGTATTCCTGCACGGCCACGCGCAACATACCCAGCTGCCGGACCCGGTCGGGCTCGCCCATGTCGAGCGGACCCGAAGCTCCGGACAGCCGCGCGTACACGAAGGCCGTCGCGGCAAGAGCAAATATGCCGCATAAAAGGGCGGGTCGGAATCTTTTCAGCATGTGTACAACAGGCACCGGGGGCGGCAGGCATCTTGAATACGATTGTCAATATCATTGATACCAGCGCTCAAGTGCCCTGTAAAGCATGGCGAGGCGCCCTTTTCAGCGGCAGTTGCGGCAGAGGCCGTAGAGTTCGAGCCGGTGGCTCACCAGCGAAAAGCCCAGCCGCTTGGCCGCGGCCTCCTGCAGGCTCTCGATCTGGTCGTTCTCGAACTCTTCGATGCGACCACACTCGGTACATATGCAGTGGTCGTGGTGGGCCTCCAGGTTTTCGTACAGGGCCTCGCCCTTGTCGAAGTGGCGTTCCTGCACCAGGCCCGCCTCGCAGAGCAGTCGCATGGTCCGGTACACAGTAGAAAAACCTATGCTGGGTTCTATCACGCGCACGCGGGCAAAGATCTGCTCGGCGCTGAAGTGACCGTTTATTCCGAGAAACCAGCGCGCTATTTCTTCGCGCTGATGGGTGTTTTTCATGCCGTGTTCGCGAATGAAATCGCGAAACCTATCCAGCCGGATGGTTTTGTCGATGGCCAATGGTCAGGCGGGGGACCCGGCTGACCCACCGGGACCGTCTATGAGTTCTCTCAGCTCGGGGTCGAGATACTGGCCAACGAGATCGGAATCTTTCAGTGCAATGGCGAGCAGTTCAAGTCGCTCGGCCACCGGCACCTTGCGGTCCAGGAGCAGGACTTCCTTGCCGTCCACCGTGCACAGGCCGCTCTGCACGCTGTAGCCGGCGTCGCGGTGAAGTTTTTCTTCGCGAACCTCCAAGCCAACGCTTTCGGCTACTTCCTTGAGCCGATCCAGCAGCGCGCGGTTGCGCTCATCGGCGGGTGACATTTTTGCGGCCTTACTCTTCTTCGCCATAAAGGACACGACGAGCGCGACTTAACGGTCGACGCTCTCCCCCCCGGCCGGCGTGTCGAGAAAACTGTCTTCGCCCTCCGACTCCCCGTCCGCGGGTGCCTCCGGGGCAACTGCATCAGGGGCAGACGACTGGGCAACGGGCGAATCACCAGTGGGCTCCTCGCCAGCGGCGGCCCGGGGGCCGTCGCCTTCGTCCTCGCCGCTACGCACCAGGCCCACGGCATTCTCCAGCGATTGCAGGCTCCTCTCCACGCGCTCGAGTTCGCGCTGCACCACCGAATTACTGCGCGCGCTGTCCACCGACTCCCTGAGCCAACTTCGCAATTCCTTGAACTGTTCCTGTGGACGCGCGACCAAGTCATCGATGAGGTGCCGCCCTTCTTCGATTGCGCGGCCACCGCCACCCACCACGTCGCGTACCCGTTCGCTGGCGCGCTCGGTTATTCCACCCAGCACTTCCATTCCGCGCGTAGCCCGATCGCTGATGTCCTGCACCGTTGCCCCGCCCGATCGAATCAGCTCGCGCAGAAACGAAACTGAAACCAGGCTGCTGCGGGTTTTCTCTTCCTCGAGTATGATCTGGGCAAACGTGATCGCAGTGAGATCGTCACCGCTCTCATTGTCTATGACCCTGAGCTCCTCGCCGTCACGCACCATCCGGGCCAGGCCCTTGAGGGTAACGTAACGGGACTTCATTGTGTCGTAGAGTTTGCGGTTGGCGTACCGCTTGATAATGCGTTCTCTGCTCATGATTTTATCCCCGGTACAGCCAACTCTTCACGATGATGGCTAGCAAAACGGGGGCTAACAGGCAAACACACCTCGGCAGCGGGTTGACCACCACCGTGGCGCCGGTTAGCGTCGGGCGAACAGAGATGAAGACGCTCAAGGCAAGCGCCGTGCAGATGAAATCGGGACCGGACCGTTCGAGCAACCTCGAACGCGCCGGCCAACTGCTGCGGCAGGCGGCCCGCGAGGGCGCACAGCTGGCGGTACTGCCCGAAATATTTTCCTGGCGCGGGCCCCAGGCCGATGAACTGGCGAACGCCGAAACGATACCGGGCCCCAGCTCGAAAGCCGTGGCAGAACTGGCCGCCGAGCTGAAAATCTGCATCGTGGCCGGCTCCCTGCTCGAATCGGCCGACGCTGGAACGGCCGACAGTAACACCGGCAATAACAAGCAGCCCGTCAACGCCGCGCCGCCCGAAGCCTGCTACAACACCAGCCTGCTCTTCGGACCCCAGGGTGAACTTCTGGCCTTCTATCGCAAGATGCATCTCTTCGACGTAGACATGCCCGGCAGCGTGAGTTTTCGTGAAACCGACACCCGGCTACCCGGCGACCGCGCGGTCGTGGCCTCCACCGGGCCTGCCGTACTCGGGCTGTCGGTGTGCTACGACCTTCGTTTTCCAGAACTGTATCGTGAGCTGACCGCGCGTGGAGCCGAGATACTGACCGTGCCCTCGGCGTTTACTTACCCCACCGGCGAGGCCCATTGGAAACTGCTGTTGCGAGCGCGAGCGGTCGAGAACCAGGCCTGGGTTATTGCTCCCAACCAGTACGGCGAGGCCGGCTACGGCTTTGCCGACTACGGGCACTCGATGATCATCGATCCCTGGGGCCGCGTGCTGGCCGAGGCCGGTGACGACGAGGACATGGTTCTCACCTGCGAGCTCGACGCTGCGGTGCTCGACAAGGCCAGGCGCGAGTTACCCTGTGCCGACCACAGGAGAATGTAAGCGTGCCCCGTTTTCTTGAACTCGCCCGCCTCGAAGAAGCTACGCAGCTGCTGGAGGTCTTTACCGCGCTCGACATCGAGTCAGTGGACGCTCGCATCGCCGAGGCCCGCGTACTCGCTGAAACCGTTACCGCGACGGCCGACGTACCCAACTCGACCCGATCGAGCATGGACGGCTACGCCCTGCGCGCTGCCGACACTGCCGGGGCCAACGAACAGAACGCCGCCGTGCTCAAGCTTGCGGGACAGGTCGAAACCGGCCATGCCCCCACCACCGAGCTCGAGGCTGGTAGTGCGCTGCGCATATCCACCGGCGGGGTGCTCCCAGCGGGCGCTGATTCGGTGGTCATGGTCGAGTACACCGACACCGATAGCGGCACTGGCGGCGACAGCGGAACCGCCGCCCGGGTGTTCGTACGCAAGCAGGTGCAGGCGGGCGACTGCCTCGTACCCAAGGGCGAGGACATGCGCCGTGGCGACCTTCTCATGCAGCCCGGCCGGCGCTTGAGAGCGAGCGACACCGGGGTGCTGACTGGGACCGGCCACGAAAGCGTGCGCGTATTCCGGGTGCCAGTGGCGGGCGTAATCGCCACTGGGGATGAGATCGTCGAACCCGGCACCGAGCTCGGCCCCGGGCAGGTTTACAACGCCAACCAGTACTCGTTAGCCGCGCTGCTGCGCCGGCGCGGCATAACGCCCGCCGTCAGCATGGTCGTGCCCGACGAGGCCGAACGCTTCACGAGGGAGCTGTCACTGGCGATAGAAAAATGCGACGCGGTGTTCGTGTCGGGTGGCAGCTCCAAGGGCACCCGCGACCTGACGCTGGCCACCATCAAGAACCTTGGCGGCAAGGTCCTGCTGCACGGCCTGGCCATAGCGCCGGGCAAACCCACCATCATCGCCCGCGTGGGTAACTGCGCCGTGGTAGGAGTACCCGGTAACCCGGCAGCCGCCGTGGTGGTCTTTGCACTGCTCGGGGCGTCGCTGCTGCGTCACCTCGAGGGTGAACCCCTCGATCGAATACGCGCGACCATGCCCCTGATTCGCGCGAGGCTGGGCGCCGACGTCAAGGGCAGCAGCGGCCGCGAAGACTGGCTGCGCGTGCGGCTGGAAGCCGGCGAAGACCTGCCCACCGCGCAACCCGTGCCTGGCCGATCGTTGTCGCTATCGTCGCTCGCCCGCGCAGACGGACTCGCTCGCATAGCCCTGCACCGCGACTCGGCCGCCACAGGAGAAACAGTGGAGGTCCTGCTTCTCGACTGAGAGCTGACAAGCGGAGTGGGTAAAAAATCCGACAACGCGCGCGCCACTGTGAGCGCGCCTCGCCTCTCGCTGGCCGCGGCCCGTGAGCTGCTGCTATCGATTGCGCGCGCGACAGGCGAAGAAGAAATTGAACCGTCGCTCGCGCTAGGCCGTACCAGCTCGCGAGCGGTGTACAGCCGCCACGCCAATCCCAACTACCGGGCTGCCGCAATGGACGGAATTGCCGTTTGCGCCGCCGACACGAGCGCCGCGAGCGAAGCCTCTCCCTGCACCTTGCCCGAACACCGCGCCCGGGACATGGCGGCCGCCGGCACTTGCGCGCCGGTGGACACCGGCATGGCCATGCCCGACTGGGCCGACGCGGTGGTCATGGTCGAACACAGTAAGCAGGTCGACGGCGGCTGGCAGATCACCTCGCCGGTGGCGGTCGGCAAGCACGTGCGCAGGGCGGGCGAAGACGTCGGCGCCGGCGTGCAACTGCTGGGTCGCGGATGCCGCGTGGGCGCGGCCGAAATCGGCGCCATGCTCGCGACCGGTGTCGAATCGCTGAAATTACGATTGCCCCCCACCGTGGCGATCCTCGCCACCGGCGACGAGGTGGTGCAACCCGGCCAGGCGGCCGCGCCGGGCGCCGTGATCGAGTTCAACTCGCGGGTACTCGCAGCCATGCTGCAAGAGCGCGGGGCAAAGCCCGTGTACCTCGGCCACGTGGCCGACGACCCCGCCGAGTTGGCGCGGGTCATAGGCGAGGGCGCGGCCAGCCACGACCTGCTCTGCGTTATTGCGGGCAGCTCTGCCGGCCGCCGTGACCACACGGTCGACGTGCTCGCCGGGCTCGGCGATGTGCTCGTTCGCGGCGTGGACCTGGTGCCGGGCCGACCTGCTATTGTCGCCCGTGTCAGCGGCACCCCCATACTCGGTATTCCCGGCTACCCGGTATCGGCCTGGGCCGTGTGCCGGGAACTGTTGTTGCCATTGGTAGACGCCTGCCTGGGCGGGCAGGCAGGCCAGCCCACCGTGGTTACGGCCGAGCTGCTGCGCGCCGCGCCCTCGAGACTCGGCGTCGAAGAACTGGTGCGGGTATGCCTGCGCCGTGATCGCGAACGCCTGCTGGCGACACCGCTACCGCGTTCTTCGGGTTCGATCACCACGCTCCTGCGCGCCGACGCGATTTTGCGCATAGCGGCCCACGCCGAGGGCGCCGAACCCGGGCCGGTGGAACTGGAGATGCTGCGCCCGCTCGATCGGGCGCTCGACACGCCGCTGCTGGCCGGTGACCCTCATCCAGTGGTCGAACTGTTAGCCGAGCTGTCGTGCCGCGGGCAGGGACACGACGGTAAGGGCCACAACAACGCGCCGGCGCCGGCCTGGTTAGGGCTGGGCACGGCCGACGGCCTGCTCGCCGTAGCCCGTGGTGAGGCTGACCTTGCGCTGCTTGATGAACAGCAAGCCGCCAGCCTTGGCGAAGAGATCAGCCGGACAGCCGAGACGGGGGCGCGTTTGCTCAAGCTGGGCTTCGAGGACAAGACCTTCCTGCTCGTGTTGGCCGAGCACGGCCCGGTGGCAGAGCGAATCGCGCTCGCGCTGGCCGACCAGTCACTGCTGGGCGACACCCGGCTGGCGCTGCTCGACTGACGGACGACTCAGCTCAAGCCTTCTACGATTTCTTCTATGATCTGCCTGGCGGCCGCGCGCGGATCACCGGCGTCGCGAATGGGCCGCCCGACCACGACGTAGTCGGCCCCTCGCCTTACGGCGTCGGCCGGGCCCGCTGTGCGCTTCTGGTCACCCTTGTCGCTTCCCGCCGGTCGTATACCCGGGGTAAGCACGATGAAGTCGCGGCCACAGGCCTCGCGTATAGCGGCTATCTCGCGGGGCGACGCCACCACCCCGTCCATGCCCGAGTCCCGCGCCAGCAGCGCCAGTCGAACGACCTGGTCGTCGAGCTCACCGTCAACACCTATGGCACGCAAGTCGCTGGCGTCAATACTGGTGAGCACGGTCACGGCGAGCATGCGCGGACGTTCAAGGTTCTCGGTACGGCAAACCCTGTCTACCGAACGCACGGCCTCGCACATCATGGCCGCGCTTCCAGACGCGTGCAGGTTAAAAATCGAAACGCCCAGCCTCGTGGCCTCCATCGCCGCGCGGGCGACGGTGCGCGGGATGTCATGGAACTTGAGGTCGAGAAAAACTTCGCTACCCCGCTCCTTCACGTGCTCGATCACCGGCGGGCCGCTGCTCATGAACAACTGCTTACCGACCTTGAACATGCCAACGCTGTCACCCAACAGGGTTATCAACTCGTCGGCTTCGGCGATCGTGCCTACGTCGAGGGCAAAAATGAGTTTCCTGCGGGCGACCTCGTAGATTTCGGACGAGGCCGTCACCGCGCGAGCGCCTCGCTGACCGCAGCCACTATGTGTTCGGCGGCCGAGTCCAGCGCCAGGTCACTGCTCTCGCCGCTTCTTCGCTCGCGCAGCTCAACGGTCCCCTGCTTGACGCCACGCGGTCCGATCGTGACCCGCCACGGTATGCCGAGCAGGTCGGCGTCGTTGAACTTGACTCCCGCCCTCTCGTCCCGGTCGTCGAGAATGACCTCGACGCCGGCCGCCAGTAGCTGCTCGTAGAGCTTTTCCGAGGCCGCGCGGGTTTCGTCGTCCTTCCACTTGACGGGCAACAGCAGCACCTGCACGGGAGCGATGGCCGGCGGCCAGATTATGCCGTCGTCGTCGTGGTTCTGCTCAATGGCAGCAGCCATGGTACGGGTGATACCGATGCCGTAGGTGCCCATCTGCATCACGCACTCGTTGCCATCGGTATCGAGGTAAGTGGCGCCCATGGCCTCGGAATATTTGCTGCCAAGGTAGAAAACCTGGCCTACCTCTATTCCGCGAAAAGCCTGGTAGCTGCCGCCGTTACAGCGCGGGCAGGGGTCACCCGCAGCGGCTTCGCGCAGGTCGTGGAACTCGGCCACCGGAAAGTCTCTTTGCTGGTCTATGCCCGACAGGTGAAGGTCGGCGCGATTGGCCCCGGTAATCATGCCCGTAGCACCGCGCAGTCGCAGGTCGACGACCAGTTCGATCTCCAACCCTACCGGGCCGGCGAAACCCTGCGGCGCGCCGCTCATCTTCTTCACCTCGTCGGCTTCGGCCATCCGCAACTCGGACACGCCCAGCGCCCGCTTAAGCTTTGCCTCGCTCAGCTGGTCATCGCCCCTCACGAGCGCTGCCACTCCACGGTCGTCGGCAACGAACAGCAGCGTCTTCACGAAACGCCCGGCTGGCTCCGACAACATGGCCGACACGTCTTCTATGCTTCCCGCTCCCGGCGTTGAGACCTCGGTGGGCTCTGACGATTCGAAGAGACCGGGCTCGCCGACCGCCAGCTCGGCCTTCTCTACGTTGGCCGCGTAGTCGCAGTGGTCGCAGCTGAGGATCAGGTCTTCACCGGACTCGGCCAGCACCTGGAACTCGTGCGAACCCGACCCTCCTATGGCGCCGGTGTCGGCCTCCACCGCCCTGAAGTCGAGACCGCAGCGGGTGAAAATTCGCGCGTAGGTGTCGTACATCAGTTGGTATTCGCGGCGACAGTCTTCCTCGTCAACGTGAAACGAGTACCCGTCCTTCATCAGGAACTCTCTTCCGCGCATGAGTCCGAAACGCGGACGGATCTCGTCCCTGAACTTGGTGTCTACCTGGTAGAGATTGAGCGGCAGCTCCCTGTAAGAACGCACGTTGCCACGAACAAGATCGGTCATGACCTCCTCGTGGGTAGGGCCAACACAGAACTCGCGGCCGCTGCGGTCAACGAGCCGCAGCAACTCGGGTCCGTAGGCATCCCAGCGTCCACTTTCGCGCCACAACTCGGCCGGGCTCAACAGCGGCAGCGACACTTCCTGGCAACCGGCCGCGTCGAGCTCTTCCCTCACGATAGCTTCTATCTTGCGAACGGTCCTCAGGCCGAGGGGGAGTATATCGTATATGCCGCGGGCTACCTGGCGTATCAGGCCCGCGCGCAGCATCAGGCGGTGACTGACCACCTCGGCGTTGGAGGGGTCTTCCTTTACTGTATGGAGAAGCAGTCGGGTGTAACGCATGGATGACTCTCGCGTCGAACTTCTACGACAGGGTAGCCACGACGGCAACAGGCCCGGGTTTCAGTCGACGCCCACGCCAGCGAGCCCGGCCAGGCGGGCCGCCCCCATGGCACCCGCCAGTCGGCCGTGAACCGCCGCCACCGTGCGCAGCTCGTCTATGCCGCGGGCAAACAACGCGGCTGCAATCTCGCGCCTGATATCGTCCACTCGAGCCATGAAGACCGGGGCCAGTCCGCCACCCAGTACGATCAGTGGCAGGTCCATCGAGTTGACGGCCGACGCCAGGCCGACTCCCAGCGCGGCGATCATGTGCCCGACCAGGCGCGCAGCGACTTCGTCGTCCCCGGCGTTCTCGAACAGGCTGTGGGCCAGCCCCCGATCCTCCTGCTCTGCGCGGGCAAGCAATCTTGACCGCTGCTCGGTGTCGAGTTCTTCGACCATGGCAACCGTCGCCGTTTCGGACACGTAGGCTTCAAGACAACCCCGGGCCGAACAGCCGCAGCGGCGCCCGCCCTGCACGATCACCGTGTGCCCAAGCTCGCAGCCACGGCCCGAAGGTCCGCGGTAGAGCTTGCCGCCCAACACCAGGCCCGAACCCAGGCCCGTGCCCAGGGTCACCAGCAGGTAGTCAGGCGCGCCCTCCGCGGCGCCGCCCAAACCCTCGGCCAGGGCTGCGCAGTTGGCGTCGTTTTCAACCAGCACCGGCCGGGCTAACGCCGCGGCCAGGCGCTCGGCAAGTACTACGCCCTGCAGGGCCGGAAGGTTGGGACTGCCAAGCAGGCGGCCGGCAGAGTCGAGTACGCCGGGTACGCCCAGCCCGAGAGCCGCGCTGCTGTCGGGGGTCTCGCCGGCCGAAGACTCCAGTCCGCCAACCAGCGTGGTCAACATGTCGGCCAATCGCGGCAGATCGGTGTCGGCGCCGCTGGGCAGAGAGGCCTGGTCGAGCAGCACGCCGGAGGGCGACACCAGCACGGCCTTGATGATCTGCCCGCCCAGGTCGAGGCCCACGTTGGCGGTGGCCTTCAAGACGCTGTGTCTACACGCGCAGCCGGGCACAGGGTGGCCGGCATCGAGCCGCCGCAGGAGAGCACAGCAGAAATCCCGTCTTCGAGACTCATCTCGGCATCGAGTACCCGGTGCCGCGGCAGCAGCATGACGTCGCCCAGGTAGAGATGGTTGGTGGGCACGTACACCGTGGCGTACTCGAGCGAATCATCCGGGCCACCGGATTCTGCCCCTGCACGATCGAAGACGAATTCACTGGTGAGAAAGCCAAGGCTGCTGGGGAGTCCGGCTTCGTCGAGCACGATGACAGTGCGCTTGAAATTACTCGATTCGCCGCCGCTCGAAAAGCCACGCACCACCTGCTGGACGGTGCCGTACACCGATCGCACCAGCGGCACCCGCGACACGACCTTTTCGAACCTATGGACCACCGCCTCGCCCACGAGGTGGCTCGAAAAGTGGCCAAGGACAATGACAATGACCAGGGTAAGAACTACGCCCGCGCCCGGTATGTCGCTGCCGAAGTAGATGCGAAGCAGCGGCTGCGAAAAATCGTCAAGAATGGAGAACAGCACCTGCAACACCCAGAGCGTCGCGGCCACCGGCAGTATGACCAGCAGTCCGCCTATGAACTTGTTGCGCAGCCTGGCGATCACGACAGCATCTCCTCGGCTTCGGCTTCTTCGTCACTCACCTCGGCAAACGCTCCACGCGCCAGCAACAAGGCCAATGCCACCGGGATCACGTAGAAACATACCCTGAAAATCACGATGGGAAGAAACGAATCCTTCAATGCGATGCCCACGCCGGCAAAGGTGGCCGCCATGGTAGCCTCGAGCACGCCCACGCCCCCGGGTACAAAAGATATGACCGCCACCACGATAGACACCGAAAATCCCACTGCCACCTGGCTGTAAGTGGCCGGGTAGCCCACGCTGTAAAAGGCCGCGTAGAGAATTCCCACCGTGAATAACCAGTCAAAAAATATCCACGCCACCGGGCGCGACAAGGCGGCCGGCCGTTCGGCGAGGAACTCCATGCCCTCGTTGAGGTGAGACAGAAGCAGGTCCAGGCGTCGGCCCTGCGGCTCCTGCTTGCCGAGACGCTTGAGTACCCAGTGGCCGGCGCGCGCGCAGAAGCCGAGAAAGCGGTTACGTAGAGAGCGGCGCAGTATCATCGTTGTCGTGGCACCGAGAAACAGCACGAGCAGGACCACCACCGTAACCGCCGCGGTGACGCGGGCGTCGCCGGCCTCGCTGCGCAGTAGCAGGTGACCCATGCCGTAAAGAATAAACAGCAGCAGCATGAAATTGGTTATCAGCGTCTGCGTAAACGAGATCAGCACCGATTTGCCCGAGTTGACACCCTTCTTGCGCAGCATGACCGTGCGCAGGGCAAAGCCGCTCAGGCCCCCGGTGGGCAGCAGGTAGTTAACGGCGTTGGCCACGAAAGTGATCCTCAGCATGTCGAGAGATTTGACCGGACTGCCGGCGGCACGCGCTATGCCCTCGTAGGAAAGGGACATGGTGATATAGCTGATCAGGGTGGCCGCTATGGGTAGCAACAGCAGCAGGGGAGATACGCCCGACAGGGCTTCGAGCATTTCGCCTGCACCGGCCATCCAGGCCATGGCGGCGTAGACCAGCAAGAGACCGATTCCGCCGAACACCGCGCCGCGGGTCAGTCGATCGGTCAGAGAAGCTGGCCGACCTCCGCTGATGTCATCGCTCGCCCCGTCCACGGAACCCATTGTTTCAACTATGAAGCCGATTTACCAGTCCGGTGGGCCACCCCGACGGGCGCCCCACCTTTACTGACTCAGGAAGGAGCCGACGGCGGATCAAGGGAGGGAGCCCGCTGTGGCTGGCGAAGCTTGCGCAGCGCCTTGGCCTCGATCTGGCGGATACGCTCGCGCGTCACGGCAAACTTCTGGCCAACTTCCTCGAGAGTGAAGTCGGTCTTCTCGCCTATGCCGAAGCGCATCCTGAGGATCTGCTCCTCGCGCGGGGTGAGCGTGGCCAGCACCTTACGGGTCTGCTCTTCGAGGCTCAGCGCCACGGCGGCTTCAGCCGGGGACACCGACTGGCGATCCTCTACGAAGTCGCCGAGCGAACTCTCTTCGTCATCGCCGATGGGAGTCTCGAGCGAAACCGGCTCCTTTACGATCTTGAGCACCTTGCGAATCTTGTCCGCAGGCATCTCCATCTGTTCAGCGATTTCATCCGGCGCCGGCTCACGACCAAGCTGCTGCACGAGGTAACGTGACGTACGCAGCACCTTGTTGATGGTCTCGATCATGTGCACCGGGATGCGAATGGTTCGCGCCTGGTCGGCAATGGCCCGGCTGACGCTCTGGCGAATCCACCAGGTCGCGTAAGTCGAGAACTTGTAACCGCGCTGGTACTCGAACTTGTCCACGGCACGCATCAACCCGATATTGCCTTCCTGTATAAGGTCGAGAAAGCCAAGTCCGCGATTCGTGTAACGCTTGGCTATCGAGACCACCAGTCTCAAGTTAGCCTCGATGAGATCCTTCTTGCCTTTCTGCGAGCGCTCCTCGCCGCGACGGATGATACGCACCGCCCAGTCCAGGTCCTCGGTCGACATGCCGATCTCGGCTTCAATGGCGCGCAGGTTACGCCGCGCTTCGCGTATGGCCGCTCCCATCTTGATGGCAGCATCGGTGCTCATGCGCAGGTTGCCGGTAGCCTTGCGCTTGTCGTTAGTGTCTCCGGACGAAATCTTCCGGACCAGCTCGAGGATCTGCTTGCTATCCCTGCGGGTGCGCTTTTCGGCGCGGATTATCACCCGCTCCTGCTTCCGGGCGAGCTCGCGGGCTTCCTTGAACTTGCCGACTATGCGGGTGACGTGGGCCTCGCCCAGTCCCATGTCGATAAGATGGAGCCGAACCTTTTCTTTCGAGGCTTCGAACTTGTTTTCCCTGTCCGTGGGCTTGCGGCGAGTCTTGACGTTCTTAGCCGGGGCAAAGCGCTTGGGCTTGCTCCCCTGGTAGGTGCTGGCCATGCGCTTGAGCGCGGTGACCTCCTTGAGAAACTTTTTGAGCTTCCTCTCGTCTTTCTCAGCGCTGGCCGCCCGGTCTTCCTCTGACTCGTCGGCAAAAACATCCCGTGGCTCTATCTCGCCCGAGCGAACACGCACGGCGATGCCCACCACGTACTCAATAGCTACCGGCAAGGAGTACACGCAGTCACGAACCTCGTGCAGGCCGGCCTCGATCTCCTTGGCGATGGTTACTTCCTGCTCGCGCGACAGCAGGGGCACACTGCCCATCTCCTGCAGGTACATCCGAACCGGGTCGGTGCTGTCGGACGCATAGTCCTTGGAGGCCGCCGCGCTGGGCTTGGGGCGCGCCTTGGCCGGCTTCGCAGCCACGCGCTTGGGAGGCCGATCCTCCGACTCTTCGCCCAACCACTCTTCTTCGTCGCCATCAAAAAGCGCGTCGTGGTCAGCGCCGGAGTCGTTGGAACTCGAGGGAGTATTGGCACTTCCAGCGTCCGCCTTGCGGCTGCCCGAGTAACCCTCCTCGAGTTCTATGTCGTTCTCGGTCAGCAGGCTGACGGCGGCGTTGAGATCCTCGGGCGTGAAATCGTCCTTGGGCATCACGCGGCTCACTTCGTCATAGGTCACGAAGCCACGGTCACGGCCCAGCTCGATGAGCTTGGCTACTACCTTGTCAAGATCCTGCCCACTGGTATGTTTTGCTGTATTTTTCTGCATTAAAGTTGCGGTCAGCAGTCGGTATGTATTCTTCGTCCAGACACGGAAAAAGCTGTACAAATAGTCGGTACACTGCTCATGTACCCCCGACAGCGAATAACCAGCCTTTAACGCTACGCAGGCCCATGTTACGAGTCAAGAAAACAACCCTGCAAACGCGCTCGAAAAGCCACCAAAGAGGCAAATACCCCTTTATTACCGAGCTTTTTCGAATAATACCGACTCCAGGCCAGATTCCCGGGCCGAGCTTGACGAAGGGGGGGGGTCCGGGATGAAGAAATTTCCACCCCTGCTGTCTGTACCGGGATTGGCCGGGATCCTGCTGGTTGCCGCTGCTGCCTGCCTGGGCTCCTGCACCCCCCATGTGGGGGGGAACGACCAGCCGATGTCGCTGCTGCTCGTAGTTGTTGACACTCTGAGGGCTGATCACCTGGGGCCGTGGCGCGATGCCGGCGCAGGCGAAACCGTCACGCCAGCGTTGGATCAACTGGCCAACGAGGCGATTGTTTTTGACCGAGCCTTTTCGCCAGCGCCGTTTACCATGCCGGCGATGGCGGCCACCATGACAGGACGCTGGCCCGACCGAGTGGGCGTGGTCAACCACGATCGACTTACCAGTCTGCCCAGCAACTACCCGCTGCTCGCCCAGCTCGCGCTCGAGGCCGGCTACCGTACCGCTGCCGTGGTGACCAACCCCTGGCTGGCCCGGCGCAAAAGCGGCTTCGGCCGCGGCTTTGAAGACTGGTACGACGGCGAGGGTGCCGGCTCACACCCAAGGCGCGGGGCGGCGGCAGTTACCTGGCAAGCCGAGGAGTGGCTGAACAAAAACAGCGCCGATCCTTTTCTGCTCTGGGCCCATTACATGGACACGCACATGCCCTACCTTCCCGACCCTGCCTGCAAGCCCAGGCCGGGATCTTCGCAGCGCAGCAGCAAGGTCATCAGCGACTTCGTGGAAGGCCAGCTGCAGCCGCAGGAAATATATTTTGGTGTGCAGGGCTACGCGGAAAGCGAACTCGAGGCGACCCGCCTTATCTACGACGATGCGCTGTACTGCGTGGACCAGCAGTTGGGGCGACTGCTCGCCACGCTGCAGAAGCTCGAAATTGCCGATAGCACGGTGGTGGTGTTCATGGCCGACCACGGCGAGAGCCTGGGTGATCACGGGCTCTATTTTGCCCACGATTTCACCCTCTACGAGGAGCTGCTGCACGTGCCGATGATAATGCGGGTGCCGGGTCGCAGGCCCGGCCGTCGGCCCGACCCGGTATCGCTGGTCGATGTTCTGCCGACCCTCTGCGCGCTGATGAAGCTCGATTGCCCGCAGCAGATGGACGGTCAGGACCTTTTAGGCCAGGCCCCGACGAGCGACCGGGTGCTTTTTGCGGCTGGGCCACCGGCGCGCGAACGCTACTCGATGAACCCTCGGCAGCCCGTAGCTGGCCTGGCTGGACGCTGGACGGCGGCCACGCGCTCGTCTCTCAAGCTGATACACCTGCCCTGGCCCGGGGGTGCCCGCATGGAGCTGTACGACCTGGAGCGCGACCCCATGGAAAAAGAAAACCTCTTCGGACAGGTCGACAGCTCGCTGCTGCAGGAGCAGCTGCACAACTGGCGACGGCAAGGTGACCAGCAGAGGCCAGGGGCGGCGCGTTCCCCCCTGGGACCCGACCGCCTGCGGCAGCTGCGCGAACTCGGCTACCTGCGCTGAAGCGAAAGAATCAGAAGCGCTCTACTACTTCGCGATACTGCTGACCCTTCCAGGCCAGCACCAGCCCCTCGCGTTCGATGCGCACGACCCTGAGACCGTTGACGATGTCGTTCTCGCGCACCATGGCCATGCCCCCCCCGGTGAGCCTGAGCGAGGCCAGGCGATCCTCGGGACCACGCGCCCACTGTATGAATATGACTCCCAGGAAAGGAGCATCCATGGGGCGGCCGTCGAGTATCTCCTCTTCTCGTGGCGCCGGAACAACCGGTGTCGGGCTGGGCGGCGCAGGCTTGGGCGCTGCCGGCTTGGCGGCGGCGACTTCGGGAGCAGCAGCTTTCGGCGGCGCGGGGCTGGGCGCTGCTGGCTTGGCGACAGCGACTTTCGGAGCAGCAGCTTTCGGCGGCGCGGGGCTGGGCGCTGCTGGCTTGGGCGCTGCGGGACTGGGCGGCGCGGGCCTGGGCGGCGCGGGCTTGGCGACGGCGACTTTGGGAGCAACAGCTTTTGGCGGCGCAACAGCCTCCTCTCCACCGGCAGTCAGCACCGGAGCGGACACGACCGGGGCGGGCTCGCTGCCCGTCCATGATCGGACGAACAGCACCACCGCCAGTACCACCACTACTCCCAGCAGCAGGTTACGCTTTCTGCCATCCTGCCCGCCGTTCGTCTCTTTACCGGGCAACTTTCCGCCCGAAGCGGCAGCCGAAGACGGCGCCCCGGGTGATCCCCCTGGACCACCGTCCCGCATGGCGTCGAGTATAGAGCTCAAGACAGCCCCCCGGCCGAAAGGGCCGCCCGCATTGCGTCGCTCAGCCCCGGGCGCTTACGACTGGTATCAGCGTTGTAGAGCACTACCTGGGTGAGCGGGTCAACCACGCCGTTGGGACTCAGTCCCGAAGCCGACTGGAAGGCACGCACCGACTCCTTCAGCGCGTCGTCGTATATGCCGTTGACGGCTCCGTCAAAGTGCCCACTCCTGGCCAGCAGCGCCTGCAGCCTCATGACCTCCGGCCCGCCGCTGCCCGGACCAATGCTGCGCACCAGGCTCTCCCTGTCTTTCCAGAGCAGGTGGCCGCGACCATTCCACGCCTCTTCAAACGCCGCGCGACCCACCAGAAATGAACCGCCCAGGTCGAACAACACGCGCTCCTCGTCCATGCCGCGCAGGAGTACGTAGCGCACCTTTCCGCCGTTGCCGGGGTCGAGCTCGACAATAAGCGGAAGGTCCACGACCCTGAGCAAGGCGACAGTCATGTCGCCGGAAAGATAACGCAGCCCCCTGTCCTCGGCCTGCGAGTCGAGGTCCAACGAGGGCACGCGTGACTCGTCGGGTGTGACCGGGCGACGCCCCCAGGCCTTGAACAACTCCGACATCGCCGTGACAGCGCCGTCGAACACCGGCTGTTTGCCCAGGCGTCGCAGAAAAACATCGGCCGACCTGGTATCGCCACGCTGGGATAAACCACCGCCCGAAGAAGTACCGCCCAGCGAGGCCACCACCGGGACTGCATGCCCCACTGGCGTCGCAATCGACGCGGCACGCGCTTCGCTCACCACGGTAGTGCCGGGCATGTCAGGGAGGCTATCGAGCGAGGGCGAGTTCCTGGCCACCGGTGCTGCCGGCGGACCGGCGGGGCCCGGGTAGTCATCCACCGACCATACGAGCAGAAAAGCCACGCCGGCGGCGGCCGTAGCCACGCCGGCGGCAACCGACAGCCGCGCCCCCCAGCCCATAGGAGGGACTGCTCGCAGCGGAGTCCGTACCTCGTGCAGTTCGGCCCTCGCAGCCACGGTTTCGTCCTGGCCCACGCTGCGACGGCCACGCGTCCACGCCACAAGCAACGAGCGATGGGCGAGTATATTGATCAGCCTGGGTATACCCCCCGAAAAATCATAGAGCACGTCCATCGCCTGTTCGTCAAAAAGCCCGGTGGCTTTATCGCCACCGGCAACGTGCAGGCGTTTGGCCATATACTCGCCCAGCTGCTCGCGGTCGAGAGGCTCCAGGTGCCAACGCACCGTGATCCTCTGCGCCAGCTGTCGGAGATCGGGCCGCGCGAGCAGGCCACGTAACTCAGGCTGGCCGACCAGCACTATGTGAATAAGCTTTTCGGTCTCGGTCTCGAGATTGGAAAGCAGGCGAAGTTGTTCGAGGACCACCGGGTCCAGGTTCTGGGCCTCGTCTACTATTATGACCGTGTTGCCGCCGTCGGCTTTCTGGTTGATGAGAAACTCGTTGAGGAGCTCGGTGAGTTCCTTCTTGCTCCTGCTGCGCGACGGCAGGCCGAGCTCAGCGTTGATCGTCTGCAACAACTCGACCGGGCTCAGCACGGGGTTGAAGATGTAGGCCCAGGCCAGGTTGCCCGAGTCGCGCAGGTCGCGCATCAGCGCCCTCACCAGCGTGGTCTTGCCCGAACCGACCTCGCCGGTAACGGCAACGAAGCCGCTGCCCTCGTCGACGCCATAGCGCATGTGTGCGAACGCCTCGGCGTGTTGTTCACCGAAGTAAATAAAGTCCGGATCCGGGCTGAGCCGGAACGGCAGGTCGCGTAGGGAAAACCAGTCCTTATACATGGGACCGCCCTCCATCATTCCCAACCAGGGGGGGCATTACAAGTTCTCTCGCAATCCGTTGCCAGTGTGCCGCGCTGCGGCTAGAAGGAGGGGATGCCTGCTCGCATTCCGTTAGCCTTTTTTACAGTCTCGCTGGCCAACTTTCTCTCGTTCTTGAATTTCGCCTTCTTCTTCCTGCTGCCGGTGTGGGTTCTCAAGCAAGGCGGCGGCGAAGAAGCGGCGGGCAGGATCATAGGCGTAGCGGGCCTGGCGGGCTTGATCGTGCTGCCAGCGGTGGGCTACCTGCTCGACCGGATGGGCAGGCGGCGTTTTCTCATCCTCGGCACGGCAATGGGAGCCCTGACCTCGCTGGCCTTCATAGGCGTTGATGGCATAGGCTGGCAGATCTACGCCCTGCGCGCGTTGCAGGGCGTGGCCTTCACCTGCTCGTTTACCGGCGCGCAGACCCTCGCGGTACTCTTCGCTCCGGCCTCGCGGCGGGCCGAAGCACTGGGCTGGTTCGGCATCTCCACCATCCTGACCCACGCCATAAGCCCCGCCCTGGGCGAGGAAATCGTCCGGCGCTTCAGCTTTGACCACATGTTTGTCTGCGGTGCCGTGGTGGGCGTGGCCGCCTTCCTGGTCAGCTGCCTGCTGCCACGCCCCCCCGAGCTGCACGCCCACCCCGACGACACGCCGGCCGACAGGGGTATGGCGCGCCGGGCGGTGATCGCCGCCTGCCTGGCCATGCTCTGCTACGGCTTCGGATTTGGCAGCGTGCAGACCTTTGTACCGGCCATGATCACCAGGCTCGACCTCGGCCGCGTCGGCGTCTTCTTTACCTGCTGGAGTATATCGGCCGTGGCCACGCGGATATTTCTCGGACGCGCGTCTGACCGCTTCGGCCGCCGCGCAGTGCTGGTGCCGGCCATGGCGACAATGAGCCTGGCCGTGGCCATGCTCGCCTTTGCCCACGACCTCCCCATGGTGCTGGCTGCCGGCGTCGTGTTCGGCCTGGCCCAGGGCCTGCTCTACCCGACCATGAACGCCCTGGTCGTGGACTGGAGCCACCCCGAGAACATAGGCCGCACCCAGTCACTGTTCAGCGGGTCGTACAGCCTGGGGATCTCGGCCTGCTCGTTCCTCTTCGGAACCATAGTCGAAAACCACGGCTACGCCGCCATGTACGTGGCATCGCTGGCCGTTACAGGCATAGGCCTGCTGTTTTTCGTCCTCAGGGGACCGTCTGACCGTGCCCCGACCTGGCCGGGAGCTCAGGCCGATATTTCGTCCGACGAGAAGTAGTCCTCGGCGTCACCGGTAACCACCGGCAGGTCGAGTATTTCGCCCTCTCGCTGCACGCGCAGGCGGACGGTGTCGCCCGGCTTGTGCATCCACAACAGGTGGTAGAGATCCGCGCGGTCCTCGAGCTCGGCGTCGTTGAGCGCCAGCATCACGTCGCCGGTGTGCATGCCCGCGCGCTCACCCGGACTCTCGGGCATTATGCCAGCCAACACCGTCTGCCCGGGTAGCGAGTAGCAGAACATTCCTATCCAGGCCCGCGCCGGGCGCGAGACCCTCCGCCCGCTGGCCAGCAACTCCTCGCCGTGGTCGTAAAAATGCTCGGCCGGAATCGCCAACGACTGTCGGCCGACTATGCCCAGGTTTAGCGAGACAATGCCCAGCAACTCGCCCCTGCTGTTGGCCAGCGCGCCACCGCCCTGCCCCGGACTGGCCACCGACAGGCTGAGCGCTCTTTCGAGGCGATACTCCCAGTAGGCATCAAAAGGCTCCACCGAGGTAACCACACCACTGGCCGTGCGCCTTTCCATGCCCTCGGTGGCGGCCACTATAAAAACGTCGCCGCCGGGCTCAACGGTATTCGAATTGCCGGGCGCTATTGCAGGAACAACCTGGTCGATGTCGACCACCGCCAGCCCGCTGCCGTAGTCGTGGGCAATAACCCGCCCTTCTACACTGGAGCCCTCGAGGTCGGTCACTTGTACGCTGTCGGCACCAACTACCACGTAGTTGGGAACCAGCACGAGGCCGGCCTCGTCAACGACAGTGCCGCTGCCCGAGCGCTTGAGCCCCAGCACCGCCACCGTGGGATGACCCGCGGGCACATTCACGTCGACGGCAACCGTACACCGGGCCACCGAGTGCAAAAGTTCGAGCGGTGCATCCACACGAGGAACTTATTCCCGGGCTGACGGCGCAGCAAGCCCGCTTGACCACACCGGGGTCCACACCTAACAGGTAGAGTGTGACTCGAACCCCTGCAGGACAGGCGGCGCAGGCCCCCACGTCGCTGCTGACAGGCAACGGGGGCAAGCCCTGGCCCTTCATGCTCGACCGCGCGGGGCCGGGCTGCGGAGGGCTGGCTTCCTGGGCCGGTTCGCGGCCAGCCTCGCTGTTGCTCATAGAGCCGTCGGGCCAATCACGGCTGTGGAGCGAGGGCGTCTGGTCCAGTCCTGACCTCGGGCCGGTTGAATCTATCGCGCGCTTCGTTGAGGCCGGACAGGCCGAGGCCCTCGCCCCGGTGCCTATGGGTGTGGGGCCACTGCCACGAACGGTTGGTTTCATAGCTTACGAGCTGGGTGCTTTCATCGAGAAACGCATGCCCAGGGCTGCGCGACCGTCGAAGCAGCCGCTTGCCGTGTTGTGCACCTACGACCGGGTGCAGGGCTGGGACCGCGCGAGCGGTAGAAGTTTTGCACTGGATTTCAGCCGGCGGCCGACCAATGCCTGCCCACCTCCCCTGCCCGTGCTCGACTGCGAAGCACGCGACGAGGACAACGACCGAAAACTCTACGCCAGCGGATTTGCGCGCATAGCCCGTGCCATACGCGACGGCGAGATCTACCAAGCCAACCTGTCACGTTGCATCGCGGTCAACTACGACGCCGAGCCCTGGCAACTGTACGAGAGCATGCGTCGTCACCAACCCGTGCCGCGCGGGTTCTTCATGGACTGCGGCGGGCTGCAGGTGCTGGGCAACTCTCCCGAATGCCTGCTGGCGATAGACGGCGAGAGAATATCTACCTTTCCTATCAAGGGAACCCGCGCGCGAGCCGCTCAACCCGCCCTCGACGAAGTGGCTGCGGCCGAGTTGCTCGCCGACCCCAAGGAGATGGCCGAGCACCTGATGATTGTTGATCTCGAGCGCAACGACCTCGGCCGCGTGTGTGCCACGGGCAGTGTAGAAGTCACCGACTTTGCCGCCCTGCGCAGCTTTGCGACCGTGCACCACCTCGAATCCCAGGTGCGCGGTCGACTACGCCCGGGAACGGGGCTGGAAGAAATACTGGGGGCGGTTTTTCCCGGCGGCTCGATAACCGGCGCGCCACGAATCCGCGCTGTAGAAATAATAGCCGAGGTGGAACAGGAAGAACGGGGCGTGTACACCGGTAGCTGCGGCAGCTTCAACGGCCCGCGTTCGGTGGACCTCAACGTAGCCATACGCACGGCCGTAGGCTCCGGTGGCCAACTGCGCTATCGCAGCGGCGGTGGCGTGGTTGCCGATTCGACCATGGAAAACGAATACGAAGAAACACACAGCAAGGCCCGCGCCTTTCTTGAAGCGCTGGCACTGCGCTCAGAGTCGGCCGCCGCAGGACCTTCGCGAGCCGGAGCACGGACGTGAGTAAAAGGCCGACGAACAAAGGGCCGTTCTGTTTTCTCAATGGTCGCTACCTGCCACTTGCCGAGGCCACCATCCCGGCGCTCGACCGAGGCTTCCTCTTCGGCGAGGGGCTGTTCGAAACCTGGCGCACCTACCGGGGCCGACCCTTCGCCGTAAAAGAACACGTCCAGCGCATGAAGCGCTCTGCCCGCATGCTGCAGATCCCCTTCGATCCCGACGAGAACTGGGAAGGGCGCACGCTGACCCTGGGTCGCAAGAACGGTATGGCCAGCAGCTCCTGCGCCGTGAGGCTGACCATCACCGGCGGCACCGGGCCGGTGACCCTGGTACCGGGGCCACGCCAAAAACCAACCCGGCTGATGCTGTTCAGGCCCATGGAGTCGGGCCTGGCCGAGGCCCGCGAGAACGGCGTCGCCGTTCACCTGGTGGACTTCGGCGACGGCGTCAACCCGACCGTGCGAAACCTCAAGGCACCTTCGAACTACCTCACTGCCGTGCTCGGCAGAACCGAGGCTCGCAAGCGCAACTGCTTTGAGTCTCTGTACCGGCTCAAAGACGGCACCGTACTCGAGGGCACGACAAGCAACGTGTTCGCGGTGATGGCCGGACAACTGATCACCACCCCGGTAGCCGACGGGGTGCTGCCGGGAATAACCCGCGCGCTGGCGCTACGGCTCGGCCGCAGGATAGCCCCCGTTGTCGAACGCCCGCTCACGGTCAAAGACCTCGCTGCGGCCGACGAGATTTTCATAACCTCGTCGTCCATCGAGGTGGTACCCGTCACCCGCGCGGGACGGCAGCGCGTAGGCAACGGCAAAGTCGGCGAGCTCACCCGCGAGTTGCAGAAACTCTACCGGGCCTACGTATCACGAGCGCTAGGCCTGCCGGTAGACGAGCTCGGCGAGTAAGCGACTGGGCTTCCGGGCAGCCATACGGCTCAGGAAAACACGTACAGGCCAACGATGCCGGTGAGCGCGTAAGCCACCGTGCCCAGCAGCGCCGCCCACATGACGGTCAGGCGGGTGCCCGACTGGCCAGTGGTTTCCCAGGTCCACACGCCCAGCGACAGCGGACCCGACAAGGCCAGCATGGCCCAGGGCATGGCCATGCGCTGGGGGTCACCGGCGAGCTCGAGGGGCGGTACCATGCCCCACTCGATGGTGTAGACCAGCACCGAAAGGGCCACGATGCGCAAGGCACGGCCGCGACCCCGGCCACCCGACATGGGAATGATCTGTGGAGTTTCGCCTGCCATATTGTCAGTCTGCCGACCAGCCCCCGGCGCGTTCGCGGGCCTCGCCGTCGGCCTCGAGCAGGGGTCCTATCTCGTCACAGGAAACCGGCTGGTGCCCAGCCATGACGTCGCCGATGAGCGCCGCAATGTCCAGAAACGCGATGTCGTCGGCGAGAAAACGCGCCACCGCCACCTCGTTGGCAGCGTTGACGACAGCGGGCATGCTGCCCCCCAGCGCCAGCGCCCGCCACGCGAGATCGAGACAGGGAAACGCCTTCGTGTCGGGCGCTTCGAAGCTGAGCGTGCCCGCGCGGGCGAGGTCAAGGCGCGGCAGGTAGTCAAGATCGAGAAGGTCGGGCCATGAAAGCGCGCAGGCCACCGGTATGCTCATGTCAGGAATGGCCATCAACGCCACCACCGAACCGTCCACGTACTCGACCATGGAATGGACGATACTCTGCGGATGAACCACTACCTCTATGGTCGACGGCTCGACGTCGAACAGCCAGCGCGCCTCAATTATTTCGAGGCCCTTGTTCATCATCGTGGCCGAGTCGATGCTGATCTTGTCGCCCATGTCCCAGTTGGGGTGGGCCAGGGCCTGCTCGCGCGTGACCCGGACCAACTTCTCGCGCGGCAGGCCACGAAACGGGCCCCCCGACGCGGTGAGCACCAGTCGCCTCACGTCCTGCCGCCTGTGCCCCTGCAGGGCGAGAAAAATCGCGTTGTGCTCGCTGTCCACCGGCAGCACCCGGGCACCCGAAGCCGCGGCCCTGCGACAGAGCAGCTCGCCGGCAACGACCATTACTTCCTTGTTGGCCAGGGCAACGGTGTAGCCCTTGTCCACGGCCGCGAGTGTGGGCTCCAGCCCCACCGCCCCCACCAGTGCCGACAGCAGCACGTCGGTGCCCGGCGCGGTAGCCACCTCCACCAGGCCAGCAGCCCCGTGCGTGACGCGTGTGGACGTGCCCTTGAGCTGCTCGGCCAACTCGCGGGCGTCGTCGGCGTCGGCCACCGACACCAGCGACGGGCGAAACTGCTCCACCTGGGCCTTGACTTCGGCCACACGTCGCCCGGCGGCCAGGGCCGTCACATCGAAACGGTCAGGAAAGCGCGCTATCAGTGCAAGCGCAGTAGTGCCTATGGAACCGGTAGACCCCAGTATCGACACGCGTTTTTTTTCGACGGCAGCCACGAGAACGGCTACCAGTCATGGCCGTGACGGCCGACAAAAGCACCCCGGAGCAGGCATCCCGGCGATGTTGCCGCCACGCCTGTTGCTGTTGGCAGCGCTGGCCGTGACGCTGGCGCTCGCGCCGGCAGACGCTGCCGCCCAAGCGGAAGTGCTCGAGCAGGAAGAGCCGCTGGCCAGGCCCGCGCGCGCCAGCAGGCTGCCTGCCGTGGTGGTGTACGCGGCCGAGCAGGCGGGTGGTGCAGCCGATGGAACGGTGGCTGGAAGCGGCACGGGCTTTTCCACGAGCATCGCTGCGTCCAGCGCTTGGTCGGGCTACCACAGCGTGGCCGAGTTGCTCGAGCAGGCGGTCGGCGTGCAGGTGCGTCGCTTCGGCGGCCGAGAGGATTTTGCCACCCTGTCGGTACGCGGCTCAACGGCTGCCCAGGTGCGCGTGCTGCTCGACGGCGTGCCGATGACGCGCGCGGCCGACGCGGTGGTCGATCTTTCAAGCCTGCCGCTGGAGGGCATCGAACGAATCGAGGTCTACCGCGGCTCTGTTCCTGTGGGCATGGCCGCTGCCGGTGCGGCGAGCGTGGTCAACCTGGTCACCCGGCGCGGCAAGCCCGGCCTCGCCACCTCGTTGTCGGTCGGCTCCCTTGACACCTGGCGCGTGGCCCTGGACGCTGATCGCCCGCTGGCCGACGGACAACTCGACGCGTCGCTTTCTTTTCGTTCCACGCGCGGCGACTTCGAGTTCCCCAGCGACAACGGCACGCCACTCAATCCGCTCGACGATAGCGTCGAGCGCCGGCGCAACAACGAAAGCCGTGCCCTGTCGTTGCGCACGCGCTGGCGGCAGGAGCTCAGCCAGCGGCGCGGGCTGGAGGTCTCGGCCAGCGCCTACCACTCCGAACATGGGCTGCCCGGACTGCCACCGTTCGAGTCTTTGAAGGCCTGGCGGCGAAGCTCGCGCGGCACTGCCGGAGTTACACTGGACCAGGACAACGGTAGCCTGGCGCTGGACCTGCTGCTGGAGGACAACACCCTCGCGGACCCCCGCGCGCCCGGCGAACCCGGGCTGGGACTCGGCTACTCGAAGGGCGATGACCGCAGCTGGCGCGTGGGCCTTCGCGGCAACCACCGCCTCGCTTTCGGAGCGCACCTTGCCGAGCTGTCCTTCGAAGGAGCCTTCGAGGATTTCAGCGAACGCCGCGCGGTAAGTTCCGGAACCCTGCGCTCTGCTGCCCAGCGCAGTTCGCTGGCGCTCGCGATAGGCGATGAACTGCTGATCGAAAACGCCGGCCTGCTCGTCGCGCCGCAGCTGCGCTTCGAATCGCTGTGGAACGACTTTGCCTCTTCTGCTGGCGGAACGTCAAAACGCGAGCACTCGTTCGACCCGGGCCTGGGCCTGTCATGGAGCGCGACACCGACGCTGCTGCTGAAGGGCAACATCAACAGCTACTTTCGCGCGCCCGACTTCTCCGAGCTGTTCGGTAACACCGGCTTCTCGCTGGCCAGCCCCGACCTCGAACCTGAAAGCGGCCTGAACCGCGACCTCGGCTTCAGCTGGCAGCGGGCCTGGCATCGAGCCCGGCCGGGTGGCCAAAGCTCGGCGCGGCTGGAGTACGCCTGGTTCAACAACGACTCGGACGACCGCATCGTCTTCATCCAGACCGGCACGCGCCAGACAAGGGCCATCAACATCGGCTCGGCCCGCGTACGCGGCCACGAATTCTCGGCGACAGCCAGGCTGGGCCGCATCCCTTTCACGGGCCAAGCAGGCGGCAGCCTGCTGCTCGAAGCCAATCTCACCAGCCAGGATGCGCGCAACCTGTCGGGCCAGCCCTCGGAGTCGGGCCGCCGCCTGCCGGGCATCCCCGACCGCGAGCTCTTTGGGCGCGTAACGTGGCAACGCGGGCCGGCATCGATAGCCTGGAACTACCAGTACCGCGACACTGTTTACTACGACAAGGCCAACGTCTTTTCGTCTGGCTCCTCGGCTCGACACGGACTCGAGTTGGCCTGGCTCGCGAGCGCCGACTGGAAATTTACACTGCAACTGGACAACCTGTCCGACGAACAGACGCCCGACGTGTTCGGTTTTCCGGTTCCCGGGCGAGCCCTGTTCCTTGGCCTGTCCACCGCCCTCGACAATGACGACTGAACACTCAACCAGGATAATGACCGCCGCGTTGTTGATGGCGCTGTTGCCTGCGCTGGCCACCAACAGCTTGGCCCTGTGCGGTGACGCAGACGGCGACGGTTACACGCAGGCCGGCGATGCCCTGTGGACCTTGCAGGCGGCGGTGGGACTGGAGCAGCCATGTCCCACTTCGTCGGACTGCGAGCGCCTCCAGCGTGCCGATATAAACAGGAGCGGAAACATAGAGGCGTCCGACGCGCTGGCGACGCTGCAAGCCGCAGTGGGCCTGCTCCCTACGCTGGACTGCGCGGGCGCCCTGCAGAAGCGCGCGCTGGTGGCCACCGCCGGCTGCGATTTTATCTCGGGCGGGGTGGGCGAAATCGACCTCGCCACGCGCAGCCTCGTGCGCCATTTGCCCGGCGTTCTATCCGGCGACAGCGTGTTGCGCGAGCAGGAAGGCCGCGTATTTGCCCTGAACCGCTTCGCGGCTAACAACGCGCAGGAGCTCGACCCGGCCGCCGAGCTCACCACCCTGTGGCAGTGCAGCACCGGCCCCGCCAACCCCCACGACCTGGTCATCGACTCGCGGGGCCTGGCCTGGATCAGCCGCTACGACTCAGCGCTGTTGCTGCTCGCCGACCCCGATGCCGGGCCCACCTGCGCGGACTTCCTGGTTGACGAAATCGACTTGTCGGCCTGGGCCGACGCCGACGGCATACCGGAAATGGACCAGCTGCTGCTACGTGGCGACCGCTTGCTGGTGCTGCTGCAGCTGCTTGACCGCAACGATCTCTTTCGCCCTTCCGGCCCGGGCCGGGTGCTGGCCATTGATACCATCAGCCGCGCGGTGGTTGCCTCCACTGACCTGGCAATCAGCAACCCCTTTGCCGAAACCAAGGGCCTGCTGCTGCGGCCCGGCAGCGGGGAGCTGCTGGTGGGTGGGCCGGGGCTGCTGTTCAGCGACCTCGACGACGGCGGCATCCAGGCGCTGGACCCCGACAGCCTGGCTGACCACGGGTTGCTCATTACGGGTAACGAGCTGGGAGGCGACCTCGTCGACTTTGTCATGGCGGGGCGTGACCGCGGCTTTGCACTGGTGGCAGACGCGGTCTTCGCCGTATCGCTGGTGGAGTTCGACCTCGCGCTTGGCAAAGTGAACCGCGTGCTGTTCGCAAGCGCCACGTTGCTGTCCGACCTCGAACTGGCCGACGATGGCAGCCTGTGGCTGGCCGATCACGACTGTGGCGGCGACGGCCCACCCGCCCCGGGACTGCTGGCCTTTTCTGCGTTTACCGGCGAACCGCTACTTGACGGTCCCCTGGCCACCAGCCTGCCCCCCTTTAACCTGCTGCCGCTGAACTGACTCCAAAAAGGGGCGCTGGATTTCAATGGTGAGCCGGGCTACGAAGCCAACCGGAAGCGGCACGGGCCGCAGGAGATAATACGACACATGAAACTCTTCTCTTATGAACTCAAAGGCGACACTGCCCACGTGAGCTTTGACTCGGGGTCGATGAACACCCTGTCGCGCGCGGCCATTGCCGAGCTCGGCCAACTGGTCGAAGAACTTGAACAGCTGCACGCCGACACGCCACTCGCGGGGGTCATACTCAAGGGCAACCGCTACGGCCTGGGTGCAGGAGCCGACATCGGCGAGCTCAAAAACAGCAGCCGTGAACAACTCGAAGAGCTCATCGACGCCGGCCACGAGACTTTCTACCGCATAGAGGAGGGCGAAGTGCCCTGGGTTGCGCTCATCGACGGCTACGCGCTCGGGGGCATCTACGAACTCGCGTTGGCCTGCGACGGCATCGTCGCCACGGGGAAGTCAACGCTCGGATTCCCCGAAATCAAACTCAACATCTTCCCCGGGCTGGGCGGCACGCAGCGCATGCCCCGGCGCAGCGGACTCATCAACGCAAACGACCCGGTCGCGGGCGCGGCCGGTTTCACTGCGGTGCTGCAGGGGGGCAACTTCAAGGCTCCCGCCGCCGCGGCCATCAACATGATCGACGCCCTGGTCCCCGAGGGAGAAGACGCCGACAGTTTTGCCGAAAAGTTCCTGCGCGAAACCCTGCCCACGCTCGACCGCAGCCTGCCGGCCGACCTGGCCGACGCCGAATCGCTGAGGGAGCTCGTGCTGCCCACAGTGCAGCGCGCCACCGGCGGCCGCAGCGACCCGCGCGCGCCTTACGTGGCGCTGGACGTGATGATAAAAGGTGCTTCGCTACCGCTGCGCGAGGCCAACCGCCTTGAACGCGACGCCTTCATAGAGGTGGCGAGCTCGGCACAGGGCAAGGCCGGCATGAGGTTCTTCTTCACCCAGCAGGCGGTGCAGAAACTTCCCCGCGACTTCGCCACCGCGGCAAAGATCACCCGCGTGGGCGTAGACGGTGCCGACGGTTTCATGGGCAACGCCATCGCCTGGCTGGCCCTGGAGGCCGGCTACCAGGTCGTGGCCCACGTACCCCTGCCCGAGTTCGCCGACTCGGTGGCGGACAAGCTGCGCGCCAAGTACGCGCGCCTGGTCAAGAAGGGTCGCCTCGACGAAAAGCAGGTGGAAGAAAAAATCGCCTCGGTGACGGTGGCCACGTCGGTGGCGCAGCTGGCCGACTGCGACCTCGTGGTCGAGGCGCGCATGGAAAACCGCGAGGTGAAAGCCGAGTTCTACCGTGAACTGGGAGCGGTCATGAAAGCGGGCGCGGTGGTAGCCTCGAACTCGAGCTCGATGGGCCCCGGCATGCTCACCGAATTTTTTACCGAGGGCGGCGGCGACGCTTCGTGTTTTGTAAACCTGCACTTCTTCAGCCCCGCGGAGAACCCGCGCATGCAACTCGTCGAGCTGGTGCGCTCCGCCGCGAGCAGCGATGAGTCGGTGGCCACCGCGCACTCGTTCGTGAAAAAGATAGGCAAGACCCCGGTCGTGCTTGGCGACGGCAGCGCCGGCTTCCTGGTCAACGCCGGGCTTGCCGCCTACATGCTGGCCGCTGAGCAAATCTACCACGAGGGGACGCCCGCGGCCGACATAGACGCCGCGATGAAGGCGTCGGTGTTTCCCATGGGCCCCTTCGAGCTCGGCGACATGGCCGGGGTAGACGTCACCGCCGGCATGATGGACACCATAGCCGAGCAGGAAGGCGGCGTAGGCCAGCCGCTGGTGTGGGGGCTGAGAGACGCCGGTCGCAACGGCGTCAAGGTTGGCGCCGGCTTTTACAATTACAGCGACGGCGCGGCCACCGGCGAGTGGGAAGGGCTTGCCGGGCTCGCCCCCGGCCGCGGCGACCGCGTAGCCGTGGCAGACGAGATCGTGGAACGCTGTATGAAAGCGCTGCACGCCAAGGTGCGTGAACTGGTCGGCGCCGGGGTTGCTCCCGACGAGGAGCAGGCCGACCTCTGCTTCGTACTGGGCCTGGGCTTCGCCATGCACCTCGGTGGGCCACTGTTCTATGGTGAACAGGAGGGCTGGAACTGAACCTCGACTCTCCCTCGGCCACCACCAACCTGGCCGTAGCCGGGGCCGTACTGTTCATGCTCACCGCGTGGGCGGGACGGCTGGACTTAATGGAGCCCGACGAGGGGCGCCACGCCGAAATCGCCCGCGAGATGGTGGCCACGGGCCACCTGCTCACACCTCGCCTGCACGGAAAGCCTTATCACCACAAGCCCCCGGCCTTCCACTGGCTGGTCGCGGCCTCGCTGGCGACCTTTGGCCCGAGCGCGATGGCGGCGCGGCTGCCGTCGCTGTTGGCAGCCCTGTGGACGGTCCTGATCACGGCCTGGTGGGCATCGCGCGCCTGGGGTCCCGCCACCGGCCGCCTGGCGGCACTGTTGCTCTCAAGCATGGTGTTGTTTATGGCCGTGGCGCGCTGGACCGTGGTCGACATGTTGTTCACCGCGGTGCTCACCACCGCCTTTGCCTTCCTCGGCAGCTGGCTGCTCGACCCCGGAAGCCGCATACGTACCCCCTGGCCCTTCTACTTCACGGTGGGAGTCGCCACACTGGTCAAGGGACCGGCGGCGATCTTGCTCAGTGGTGGGCTGGCGCTGGCCTGCGTAGCGCTGTTGGGTGGTACAACCACGCTGCGACGCCTGCGACCCGTAAGGGGCGGCCTGCTGGTACTGGCCGTAGCCACCCCCTGGTACCTGGCCGCGTGGCTGGCCGAACCCGAGTACATAGAGACCTTCCTGTTCACCCATAACCTGGGTCGCTACGCGGTCGCGGGAGCCGTCGGCCATCAGCAGCCATCGCCCTACTACCTGTTGGCCCTGCCACTCGCCCTGCTGCCATGGATTTTATACCTGCCCGACGCGCTGGCCGGGCAAGTGCTCGCACGTGGAAGAAAAAAGGCCGCCGTCTTCGCGAGCCTGTGGGCTGCCGTGGTGGTCGGTTTTTTTCTCCCCGCCAGCGCCAGGCTGATCACTTACATGCTGCCGGCTTTTCCTCCCCTGGCCGCCCTGACGGCTGCCTGGCTGGTCGACCGCGCCCGCACCAACCAGGGTCTGCCCCGCCGGGTCGCAGTCATGCAACTGACCTGGACGGGGATAACCTGCCTGCTGGCCTGCACTGCAGCGATATACCTGGGCTGGAGCGGAGAAGTATCGATAACCCGCTGCCTGGCCCTGGGCCTGGGTCCGCTGGCGACCCTGTCGCTGGCCCGGCGAGGCCTGCGCGACCGCGATTCGCAGGCGACCGTACTCGCAGGTGTGCTCAGTTCGGCCGTTCTCGTGACCACCGCGTGGGGGCTTGCCCCCGAATTTATAAACAGCCAGCGCAGCCTGCGGCCCGCCGCTCTGCAAGCGCTGGCTTCAGCCCCGGCCGATCGCGAGCTGCTGGCTTACAAAGCCTCCGGGCACTCACTGGCCTTCTACTCAAAACGGCTCCTGGCCCGTGACGACAACCCGCAGTCTGTACACGACAAGCTCGCACAAAAGCCCGTCCCCTTGCTGCTCACCAAGTCTAAGTACCTGTCTGAACTAGGAAAACTCCCACCTCATATCGAGATCGCGTGGACCGGAGCGAGGGGCAAAGTGCTGCTGGCGGAGAAGGGAGGGAGTCGAACCCTCCATCGACCGTAAAGGCCGACATCACGGTTTTGAAGACCGGCCGGGCCACCGGGCCCGATCCCTCTCCCCACGCTGACCGGGCTCCGTTACTAGCGCCGGCCCTCCCCCCGGGCAAGCCGACCCCGATGAGCCGACAGAAAAACCCCCGCGCCCGTTGCATTAGAAGCCGGGTCGCGACTATAAAGGCCGGACCCGGCGCGGCCCACTTAAGGGCTGGCCATAATCAGGGGGACACTGATGAGGGCACTTGTTCGTAGCATAGCGATCGTCGCGGCGATCGCAGTTTTATCACCTGTCGACGCAGACGCCGGCTTCAAATACGGCGACCTGGACATTTCCGGGCACCTGCGTTCGACCAACCTGATGAGGCACCAGGATTACGACAACCTGGCCTTCATCATGCAACGCAACTCGGTCAAGCTCCGGCTTGAGTGGAAGTGGCTGCAACGCGGTAAGGCCTTTGGCCGCTACAACATACCTTGGCTGAAAAGGTCGGATATCTTCGGCCTGTTCCGGGGTGTCTACGACAGTACCTACGACACCACGCCGGGCATGCTCGAGCGCAAGGATTTCCAGGGCGACTACCTCGACGGCAGTTCGTCCGGTGCCAATGCGTGGAGACTCGCACGACTGGAAACCATCAGCGAAGACGTCCGCGACGAACTCAAGTTCAACGCGAGGTTTCGCGAGCTCTACGTCGACCTCTACTTCAAGCACATCCCTCTCACGATGCGCATTGGTAAACAGCAGATCGTGTGGGGGGAGACCGACGGCTTCCGCATGGCTGACCGCGCCAACGCGATTGACCTGAGCTGGCACTTCTTCCAGGAGTTCCCGCCGCCTGGCTACGGCTTTGATGAACTGCGCATTCCCCACTTCATGGTCAAGGGACTGTGGGACTTCAGGCAGCTGGGCAACCTCTCGCAGCCTTTCCTCGAGTTCTACTGGAACCCCGGCGACTGGGAGCCCGGCAAGATAGCCTTCCTGCCCCGGCCCTGGGGCGTAAAACTGCTCGACCCGATGGTCAACGCCGCCGGTACCGGCGCGCTGCAGTCAGCGTCGCTCTGCCCCAACGATGCCACGCCGGGTGACCCCACCCGCCGCTGCGTCGGCTTGCTTAACGGCACCCAGCTGTTCAAGCAAGGCAACTACAGCAAGAACCCGCTGGAGAACAGCCAGTTCGGCATACGTTTTCACTTCATCACCCGCAACGGTATGGAGTGGACGGTCAACTACCTGTACCAGCGCTGGAAGCCCGACGGGTCGCCCACTGCGCTGGTGCGTGGACTGCCCAAGGACGGCCGTACCTTTGTGGGCACAGGCGTGAACGGTGCTGATTCGGCCGGCACCATTCCCAACGAGACTTACTGCGCCAACGTCACCATGGACCCGAACAACCCGTTCACCCAGGTGATTGCGCCCTACGCCACCGGCGAAGCCTGCCTGGAATACTTCGCCCCCTACGTGCACAGCGTGGCGGTGTCGATGAACTACTTCGAGGCCAAGTACACGCAGACGGTGTGGAGGTTCGAGACCCTGATCGACTTCAACCTGCCCTTCTATGACGGCGACAAGCAGACCGCCCTGCTCGATCGCTCGCCCAACGGGCCCACCCTGATTCCCGGCATAAGCAACAAGCACATGTGGAAGGGCGTGATAGCGTTTGACCGGCCCACCTGGATACGGCCGCTCAACAAGAAAACCACCTTCTTCTTCACCGGCCAGTTGTTCTGGATGTACCTTATCAACCACGAGCGGCGGCGCTGCGCCATCGACGATCAGCCCCGCTACCTGCCCGACGGATCGCCCAACCCGGGCTTCGTGGGGTACTCGGCCAACCCGCTGGAGGAGCGATGCGGCAGCGACACCGAACTGCTGCTGCAAGGCGAGCAGGTGGGGCTGGTCGGCCCGTTGGATCTTCCCAAGCTGTCGGCACCCGCAGGCAAGGGCCGTGACAACATCCGGCAGTGGGAAGTCATAGGCACACTGGCCATCCTCGGCTTCTACAAAGGCGGATCCGTCGTGCCGGCGATCATCTACCTGGTCGACCCGGTGAACAGCTTCGCCCAGGAAATAGCCGTTGGAGTCGACTGGTTCGTGAGGCCCAACCTGGCCATAAACTGGACCACCAAGTTAATCTGGGCCGGCGCGCCCTGGGACCCATACGCTGGCCACAAAAACGACAACGACGTGGACCGCGGCGAGCTGTTCGAGCCCTGGTTCCTGGCCGGCGGCAGTCGTGGCCGTGGCGAGTCGGGAGTACAGATAACCTGGCAGTTCTAAGCGCGGGTAGATAAAGAACCAAGGGGGCTGCCGGAAACGGTAGCCCCCTTTTTTTATGCTGCGCTTGTCAGTCGTCGGATCTAGTCGAACTTGCAGCAGATCGCCATGGCCCGCGTGCGCTCCTCTACCGGGCACTCACTGCCGCCCGTCTGCATGCAGGTGTAAAACGCGCCGCGAGTCGAGCCGGGATGCTCGGCCAGGGTCTGTATGTAGCCCATCGCCGAAGTCTGGCAGCTTCCGTCCGCCTCGGGGCGCTCCTCGGGATAACATCCACCACCGGTAAGGAACTCGCCTTCGGCACATTTTACCCTCGAGGCCTTGAGCGCATTGCGCCCCTCTCCCGAGGCCTCGGGCGCTACCGCCTTGCGGCAGCCGGGCTCGGCCTGGGCGGGCAGCACGAGCAAAGGACCCGTGACAAACACAGCCGCGACAATGCAGGCAGCCAGTGCCGCGCTTTGCCGTGGGGCGGCAGCCGAACTTCGCCGACGACTCGTTGCGCTCATAGTAGCTTCAGTCCGATTCGATCCAGAACAATCCATATCTAACTTTTTCCTCCAGGCGGTAGTTAACTCCATCGTGAGAGCGCCGGGCGCCGCCGCGCGGGTATGGTCTACCGGGGTCCCACAGGGTAGCCCGTCGGGCGCCTGCGAGCCAGCCCGGGCTGGTAGCGCCCAAACGGCCTCGCGGTAATCCACGATACCGCTTATCGCGCCTGCCGGTCTCGCTCACCCCCGGACGGGGGGGAGCGCACGCGACGCTACGCAACATAGCGTCGAAAGACGACGTATCTCCCTTGACAGACAGGCCACTGTCGAACTAGCATCCGCTTAAGGCCGTAGAAGCGTAGAAGGGGCGGTGACAGAAACCGGTCCGTGCGCGTCCGGCAGAACCCTCGCCGGTGCGCAGCTGACTGCAGGGCGCTTGGTCAACAAAGGAGAACAGGATGAAAAAGTTTACTACCACGACGGCGCTGGTCGCCATTTCGGCTTTATTTCTACTTGCGGGAGCCCAGCAGGCCGACGCCGCGCTGAGTAAGGCCGACCAGGGCTGCCGCCAAACGATAGCCAAGGGATTTGGTAAACTGGCGGCCACGGCCGACAAGACCATAGCCGGCTGCCACAAGAGCCGTAACAAGGGTAAGATCATCCCAAGCACCGACTGCAACGACCTCGTCGCGGCCGACCTCAAGGGCAAGGTCGCCAAGGCCGCGGCCAAGCTCACGGCCGGCGTTGCCAAGAAGTGTCCTGAGAGCGGCGACAAGGCTATAAGCGGAGACTTCATAGACAGTTACCTGTCCTGCCCCGAGCCCTGCGGCACCGACCTCGCTCTGTCCAACCCCCTTACAGACAGTACCGAACTGGCCTCCTGCCTCGCCTGCCTGGGCGGCGACGTTTCGGAAGGCTATAACACCCAAGTCCTGGGCAGCCCCGACCCGCTTACTTTTTCCTCGCCAAACGACTCCGGCTGCGCATCTGCTGTAGCCAAGGGTTACGGCAAGCTTGTGGCCACCATTGTAAAAGACCGCACCGGTTGTCAGAAAGGCGAGGACAAGACCGGAGACGGTGACACGACTACCTGCTCGACCAGCGACGCCAAGGGCAAGATAGCCAAGGCGCTGGGCAAGGCAGAGGCCGGCCTCGACAAGAAATGCCCGGCCGCCGACCTGGTGAACGTAGATTCCTGCGCTACCGACACTCTCGTCAACCTGAAGGAATGCCTGGCTACCGACGCCAACGCAGCGGCCGATGAACTCTTTGCGGCTTCTTACGCTCTTGCTGCTACCATCTGCCCCACCGGCGTTGACAGCACCTTGCTCGCCGGCGTAGCGCCAAACGGCGACATAGGCCGCAGCTCGCTCAAGACCGGCCACACCGGCGTGGGCCACTCGGCTGATCTTCCGCATGGCTACAAGACCAGGCTCAACGTTGATTGCGACGCTGGCGGACCGCCCGCCAGCCCGCCCTGCGGGGACTGTACCGTCACCGGCGCCAAGACTACGGGCGATGCCGCCTACAACCTGCGCTGCCGCGACGACGCAACGCAGGTCTGCACCGTACCCTTCGGCGTAGACGGCAGCTGCCCAGGATTGGGTAACTGCGACGTAATACTGAGCCCGCCACTGGCGCTTTCGGCCGGCAGCGTGCCGGTATGCGTGGTCAGCAGGCTGGCCAGCGATTACAGCGGCACGGTGAACAACGAGACAGGATCGGCCAACATAGCCATCACGCTTCGCAGCGTGGTGCATACCGGTATTACCGTCAGCCAGCCCTGCCCCACCTGCGAGGGCGACACGACCTTTGACGATGGCGTGAAGGACGGCACCTGCTCGGGTGGACCAGGCGACGGCAGCAGCTGCGACGCCCACGGTGAAGACGCGACCTTCGGAGTGGTCAGCCTCGACTGCCCGCCCGACCCGCTTTCCAACATCTCGGGCCAGGGGCTTATAATAAACCTGACGGCCACCTCGGGCGCCGCAACCATGAACTACAGCAACACCTGCGACGCCCCGCTCAATGCCTACCAGTGTGCCTGCGCTGTGTGCTCGGGTGACGGCACATTCCCCTGTCGCGACGACGCCGAGTGCGCCGCGGAAGGCTTAGGAACCTGCACGTCGTTCGGCCAGGGTGCGGCGCGCAAGCCCAACGGCTGCGTTGATCTCGTGTGCTCAGCCGACCCGGCTAACCCCGGCATGGGCATCTGCAATGCGGGCCCCTCGGTGACCAACTGCGACGGCGCGCTCAAGGCCAACGGCGACGGCTACATTGGTTGCAGTACCGACTTTGACTGCGCCCAGCTGAACTCGGAGTGCCCGGGCAACGACTGCGGTAACTGCACGTTGATCGAAGACCGCAGCTGTTTTCTCGATCCGATCGTGCTCAGCGGCGTTGCCGACACCGACAACCCGCTGCTGGCTACCACCTTCTGCGTGCCGCCGGCCTCGTCGGTCTCGGTAAACAACGCAAGTGGCCTGCCCGGTGCCGGCCGCGTGCTCCTGGACTCAATCCCTACGCGTACCTACGACTGAGGAAGCAGAGAGCCCTTGACCAACCCCCCCGGCGGCGCACTGTGCCGGGGGGTTTTTTGTGCACCTCCCCCCCTGTCGGGTGGGTACAATAGAAACCATTGCACGATTTGTGGAGATAGCCCCCGGCTGCTCGGCTTTTTGCCTTGACAACCTCGTGGCTATTCTTCTACTTTAGGTACACTCGGGTTGGCTATGGGCCCGCCAAAGCAGGGCTGCTCTACGCGAGCTCGCACCCGCAAAAGGAGAATCAATAATGAAAGGTATTTTTTCGAAGGTGTTGTATGTGGCGCTGACCGCCGTTGTAGCTACCGCGCTGGCGTCGACGGCTTACGCTGCTCAGGTAACCAAAGCCGAGCTCAAGTGTGCCGGCAGCCTGGGCAAGGCCATGACCAAGGTGTCAAAAACGGTTTTCAAGGGCGTAGCAAAGTGCCGCGACGCCGACATCAGCGGTAAATCGGTCGGTGCCTGCCCCGACGCCAAGACCGCTGGCAAGATCGCCAAGGCTATCGCCAAGGCGGCCAGCAGCGGTGAAAAAGGCTGCGGCAGCACCTGCAGTGTTTCGGGCTTTGCCTGCGTTGCCGACAACACCTGCCCTCCCCTGGGAAACACCAAGGAGCTCTGCAAGGGCGGCGGCAAGGTCTTCGACCAGGCTTCGCTCAACTTCCCCGGTCCGTTCTGCGAAGCGACACTCGGCCACGCAATAGACACGGGCACTGACATGGGCCAGTGCGTGGGCGACGTGACCAGTGGCGTGTCTGACGCCATGGTAGACCTGGTGTACGGCAGCATCGACAACGGCGCCGGTCTCGACAAGGGCACCGGCAAGTGCCTCGGGACTATTGGCAAGGGCGCGGCCAAGCTCATGGGCACCATAGCCAAGGGCATCGTCAAGTGCCGGGCCAATATACTCGACGAAAAGCTGGTGGGCGTTCCTTCCGACTGCACCAGCATCGATACCAAGCTGGTGGACAAGACCGCCAAGGCCGTGAGCAAGCTTGAGTCGGGAATCGCCAAGAAATGCACCGACGCGCAAATACTCAGCCTCGACCTCTGCGGATCCGGCGTTGGCGCGACTCTCAACGTGGCCGACGCGCAGGCCTGCATTACAGCGTCGGTAAAGGAGCTCACCGATTCAGCCGAACTGCCCTCGAATCGCAGCTACTCAACGCGTAGTTTCGTCGAGGCGGCTTACCCGCCGGCGGCCAGCTGCGGAGACAACGTCGTTAACCAGGTCCGCCACAACTTCCTCCAGATCGGCGAAGAATGCGACGGCAGCGACGACAGCGCCTGCCCCGGCGAATGCATGCCCCCCGGTGACGTGTTTTCCTGTACATGCGGAGACATCGCGCGCTCGCGGACCTTTACCAACGGATTCACGGCCGACCTCGACAGTGGCTGGAACGGTAGCTCCCATAACGGCGGCACGTCGGACGGCGCCGGTTACATGACCCGCCGCATCAACTGTGACTGCGACGCGCTTACCGCCTGCTCCTGCACGGGCAACAGCGTTGACAGCCTCTGCGACATACAGGGTTACCAGAAGCCGGTCTGCTCATACGACCCCAACGGCGCAGAAAACTGCGACCAGAAGAACACGGTCAACCAGAACAACATCAACGAGGACGACGACTGCAGGGTCTGCGACGCCTACACGTCCAACTCTGGCACCTTCTGCCAGGACGACGGCGACTGCGGCTCGCAGTGCTACGACGGCCTCGGTGCGCCGACCGGCCCCTGCGACCGTCAGAGCGATTGTGGCGTGGGCGATACCTGCCGTGGCCAGTGTGACGTGACGGCTTATTGCATCAAGATCCACAACGGCGACCCCCTGCCCATATCCCGCGGCGGCTCCACCCCAGTGTGTGTACGCAGCGAGTTCAGGGCAGACGCCAGTGGCACGTCTGACCTTTCGGATGGCTCGAGCGAGAGTTTTATAAGCCTGTACAGCCAGGTACACATCGCCGGCGGCGGATTCGGCCAGGGCACACAAAAACCCTGCCCGACCTGCGGCGGCTTCTGCGATAGTGGCGCTCGCCAGTACCTTCCCTGCGAGGGAAGCTGCAGCTTGACCACAGCTACCAGTTGCCGCTTTGACACCGACTGCCCGGGCGGCGAGAGCTGCACCACGGCCAGCACCGACTGCGGCGCCGGCGTCACCTGCAACCTGGGCCTGGTATGCTCGGGCGGGCCCAACAACGGCCTGGCCTGCAGACCGTCAGCGGCGACGACGTTCTTCGGAATAACCTCGAACGACTGCCCGCCCGACACGGCCAACAACGCCAGTGGCGCGGGGCTGGAGATCAATTTCTCTCCCGCCACCACGGGTTCGGTTGCCATGGCGGCCTCGCTACCCTGCGAAGCTCCCGGCTTCGAGAACTACGACTGTCCCTGCCCGGGTGACGGCGGCGTGCCCCCGGAACCCAACTCGTGCAACTATGGCTGCAACGCCGGTGCCGAACTCGGTACGGGCTGCTCGACGGGCAACGGCGGCAAGGGAGAAGCGACCGTCTGCATAGGTGGTTCGGCACCTCCGCTGACAGCCTGCGACGACGACGGTGACTGCCCGGGCGGCACCTGCTCGGACAATCCGACCCACTGCGTGGGCGATGTCGCCACCGACCTGCAGCCCTGCGTCGACAATTCGACCTGCGGCTCAGGCAGCTGCGTGGACGCCTGCCCCACGGGCCGTTGCGTACCGCTTTGCTCGCCCGCCGACACGGTGGTCGGTGGCCGTAACCTCGCGGTAGAAGGCGAATGCGCCGCGGGACCGCTTACCTTCCTCTGCGACGGCAAGACCTTCCTGCCCTGCGCCGCGGGTGACTCCGGCACACAAACGGGCTGCGAAGCCGGTATCAACGGTGTACTGGGCGACGCAGACGACATCCCCGGTGCTGGCACCTGCATCGAGGAGCCCAAGGCCTGTTTTCAGTACCCGGTGGCCGCTACCGGGACACCGGATGGAACGACCCCGAGCACGGTTGCGGCCTACTGCATCGAC
>DUBO01000024.1 GCA_012960245.1 Candidatus Binatota bacterium
ACTGTGACGACACCAACGGCTGCACCGACGACAGCTGTGACTCGGCCTCGGGCTGCGTGAGCACTGACAACACGGCCTCCTGCGATGACGGCGACGCCTGCACCACGAGCGACACCTGCACGGCGGGTGCCTGCCTGGGCGGCACGTCCCCCGACTGCGACGACGTCAACGGCTGCACCGACGACAGCTGTGACTCGGCCTCGGGCTGCGTCAACGCTGATAACACGGCCAGCTGCAATGACGGCGATGCCTGTACCACGAGCGACACCTGCAGCGCGGGTGCCTGCCTGGGCGGTGCGGCCCCGGACTGTGACGATGCTAATGGCTGCACCGACGATGCCTGCGACTCGACCCTGGGCTGCCACAGCATGGACAACAGCTCGGGTTGCGACGATGGAAACGCCTGCACCACGAGTGACACCTGCGCTGGCGGTGCCTGCGTGGGCGGGGCCGCTCCCGACTGCGACGACGGTAACGGCTGCACGGACGACTCCTGCGACCCCTCAAGTGGTTGTGTGACCGCGGACAACGAAGAGGCTTGTGACGATGGCGACCCCTGCACTGGCACCGATTTATGTGTTGTCGGGGCCTGCGTGGGCGATTACCTGGTCGACGAGTGTTGCGGCGATCCCGATTCGAGTGGCTGGGTCGGCGTGTCCGATGCGCTGCGGATTCTCCAGAACGCTGTCGGCATGGACGTAGTCTGTCCCCTGGCCCTCTGCGATGTGAACGGCAACGGCGTAATTACTTCGAGCGACGCGCTGATGACGCTCATCGTGGCAGTGGGTGGCGAGATGGAGATGGAGTGCTCGATTCTCGAGCCGCTGCCGGAGCTCGATACACAGCCCTGACGGCTAAGGGGACGGTCGCCTGTGCTGGATACGTTCTAGTACTGCCCTGTAGCTACGCGTCTGCCGGTTGACGAGGCAGCACCTTTACCGCCACCACGCGGGCCTCGTCCTCGAGCCCACTGGACGTGGTTCGGGCACCGGGTAAGTCTGGCACGCGCCGTTTACTATCGGCCGAGGGGGACGCGTGAAATTCGGACTGCTGCAGATATTTCAGAACTTCAGGAGCCAGGTAAGCGACGAGCGTTTGTGGCAGGAGGAACTCGAGCTGGCCCTGCTGGCCGAAGACCTGGGCTTCGATTCGGTCTGGGTGGTAGAGCACCACTCCAACGACTACTCGGCCTGCCCCGACAACCTTCAGTACCTGTCTTACCTGGCCGGCCGCACCGAGCGCATCCAGCTGGCCACCGGCGCAGTCATCGTGCCCTGGAATGACCCGTTGCGGGTGGCCGAGAAGGTCTCGGTACTCGACCAGCTGTCGGGTGGCAGGGCGCACCTGGGGTTGGGGCGTGGCCTGGCCAGGCGTGAGTACAAAAACTTTGGCATAGACATGGACACTTCGCGCGAACGCTTCGACGAGGCTGCCGCGATGATACTGGACGCTCTCGATACCGGGTTCATAGAGGGCGACGGACCGTACTACCCACAAGCTCGCACCGAAATACGTCCGCGGCCGAGCAGGGGGTTCAGGGATCGCCTGACCTGCATCGCCATGTCGCCCGATTCGGTTGACGCCGCGGCCAACCTGGGCGGGGCCATGGCGGTTTTCTCGCAGACGCCGTGGGAGATGATGGCCGAGGAGCTGGAGCGTTGGCGGGGGTTGTACCGCGAGCAACACGCCAGCGAACCGCCCCCGCCGGTAATGGCTGACATCGCGGTCTGTCACGCCGACCTGGCCAGCGCCGCCCAGCTCGCCGAGCGTCACGTGGTTGGCTACCTGACCACGGTGATGGAGCACTACGAGCTGATGGGCGAGCACTTCAAACGCGCCAAGGGCTACGAGATGTACGCGACTGCCGGCGATATGATGCGCGAGATCGGCCTCGAGGCCCTCAAGGAACAGTATCTCGAGGTGCAGGCCTGGGGCGATCCCGCCCAGGTGATTGACCGACTACACGCCCGCCACGAACTCATCGGCGATTTTGACCTCAACATGTGTTTTCGCCACGCGGGCATTCCCCTGGAGGACGCCGCCAATGGCATGAAGCTGTTCGCCGAGAAAGTTATGCCCGAGTTCCGCTGAGGGACGCGTGGGCTGACGCAGGGCGGCGCGGTCAGTCGGCGAGTTTGAGCTGGCCGGCCAGCAGGTCGGCCACGAGCTCGAGGTCGTAGGGCCAGCTGTAATCAATGCTCACCCCGGGGTGGCGCTTGCGCGCGCGTTCCGCGAGCTCGGGGATGTCTTTTTCCGAGTGCGAGCCGCCGCGTGTAAACATGGTGGTCAGCAGGCTGAGCTTCTCGACTCCCTCGGCCACCAGCGCGTCAATGACCTCGTCTGGTGAAGGCGCGCAGAACTCGTTGTAGGCGATCTCGAGCCTGCGCTCACCCAGCCTCAGCGCCAACGCCCGGCCCACGGCTTCGAGCCCGGACTTGTAAGGGTCGCTGTCGTCGGTTCGCGGCCAGGTCCTGACCAGGTGGTCGAGTTCGGCCTCGCGTTCGCACATGTCTTGCCGGCCCTCGCGCTCGCGGGCATGCTCGAGACCCTTGAGTTCGGATACCTGCTCGCGTGGAAAGTCGCTGGGCACTCCACCGTGCCCGATCAGTACTACTGCTTCCGAAATGGCCATGCCCCACTCTGTGGACAGCGGCAACTACAAGCAAGTCGCAGGGTGTTCGGGTAGCGGCCGCAGGCGCGCCGGGGGTGCTGCGCGCCGCTTCGCCTCCTCAGCTCCTTCGGTCCGCCGCTTTCCGGTCTGCCTTTTTGTCTATGAGCGCCAACACCCCGTTCAGCGCCTGGAAGATCAGCCAGCGCAACGGCTCGGGCGGCGTGGGCATAGACCGCCGTTGCCACAACACCGACCCGGGCCCGTTGTCACCCGCGAGCATGTCGGCCAGCACTTTGCCCGCGTAGCTCGCGTGCGCGAGGCCGTGTCCGGCGTAGGCCAGCGAGTGAAATATATTACCGTGTCGGCCGCCGCTCCCGACTCGCGGCAGAAAATCCATCGCAAGAAAAATCGGCCCACCCCAGTGCCGCTCAACGTCGACGTCGTCGAGTTCTGGAAAACGCTCGCGGAACACCCGCTCCAGGCCCTCGGCCACGCGGCCGTTCACGTCGGCAAGGGCGCGGTTGTTAAAGCCGTAGCGCACCCACTTGGCCCCGCCCAATATTCGGTTGTCTGCCGTCAGGCGATAGCTTTCAAGCGCTTCGTGGGCAGTGTAAATCCCCTCGCGCCCGGTCCACGGCAAGCGCGAGAGCTGCGAATCACTCAGCGGCGCTGTGCGAAAAAGCTGCACCTGCAGTCGCAGGCCACTGGAACCCAGGCCCAGCGAGCGGGCACCACTCAAGCGCGCTCCGCTCACCGGAGGGCGGCCTGATCCCCGGCTGAACAGGGCCGGCGTGTAAGCGTTGGTGGCCAGCACCACCCGACCAGCCTTGAGCCTGCCGCGCTCGCTGTGCACCACGGCAGTGGGTCTCGAGTCGTCTATGCCGGCGACTCGACTCTGATCAAAAACAACGACACCAGCTTCAAGCGCGGCTTGTCTCAGGCCGCGACAGTAGAGCGCCGGGTTCAGTACTCCACCGTTGGCTTCAAAAAAACCGCGCGTAAACGAGGCGGGTAAGCCGCGCTTGCTCATCTCGGCGCCATCCAGCAAGCAGCCAGGCAAGCCGTTGTCGGCTGCCGCCGCCGAAGCGCGATCTATGGCGCCGTACTGCCTGCTGTCGACAGCCGCCACCACGTTGCCCACGGCTTCGTAGTCGCAGGCTATAGCGTGTTGCGAGATGAGGCTTTCAACGTGCAGGATGGCCGCGTCGCTGTAGGCCAGCAGGCGGGCGGTCTTGTCGGCACCGAAAAGACGCAGCAGGGTCGGCACGTCCTTGCCTATGGTAGGGGTCAGGTGACCGGCGTTGCGCGCGCTGGCACCGAAGCCCGAGGTCTCGGCCTCGAGCAGCGCCACCGACGCTCCGGTTTGCGCCATCTCCAGCGCGGCAGACAGGCCCGTCAGGCCGCCGCCCACCACGGCCAGGTCTGCACTGTGCTCGCCCAGCAAGGGGGGCGCGTAGTCGAGTTCAACTTCCTCGAGCCAGGGGCTGGGCAGACTGTCGGCGCGGGCGTTCACGCGGTAGAATACGGCTGTGGCGGGTATCCATGCAAGAGCAGGCGGGTTCCTGGCTTTACAGGGGCCGGCCATGCGCTGACAATTGAGCTGCGGGCAGATCGGGCGACAGGTGGAGCCGGGCAGCCGCCGGCTCGACCAGTTTCAACAGGAAGAGGACGACAACATGAGTTTAACTGTACAGGGAGAGGTAGCCGCGGCCGGCGACCTGGATTTTGCTGCGCTGGCGGCGCTGCCCGGGCAGGTGGCCGACCTCGGACAAGTGGTCGAGGGGCGCGAGGGTGAAGCGGTAAGGCTGTCGGCCCTGCTCGAGTCGGTGGGAGTCGCTGACGGTGCCGACTGGATTACGCTTGAGTCCGACGACGGAGAGTTTGCCATCAGCGTGCACCTGGCGGCCGTGGCAGACGCGGTGCTGGCCTACAGCCTCAACGGCGGTCCGCTACCACGCGAGCAGGGCGGGCCGGTGAGGTTCTACGTGGCCAACGCGGCCAAGTGCTCAAGCGCGAGTGCCGACGAGTGCGCCAACGTCAAATCGCTCGCGACCATCACGCTGTCACGCGAGCGTGGTCGAGACACTCGCCCCAAGACCGCGCGCGAACACGAGGCTCTTCACTCCCACGAGTAATTCTGGTTCCGCGCCGCGGTCAGCGAGGGCTGCTCGCGCTTGAGTCCACGAGCGCGTGGTAGTCGGCGATCTCCCGCGACAGCAGGTCTTCAAGGAACTCGCGGTGGTGGTCGGGCACGGAGCTGCCACTGGCCGGGTTGACTCGCTGTTCGGCGAGGCTGCCCACGTAACGCGCGTCGTCCGACACGCCCAGGAAACGCATGGTTTCGAGCAGCAGTTCGGACGGCCGAAGCGACACGTCGTCGTAGGGCAGGACCAGCGCGTTGCCCGGCTGCAGGTAGCCCTGCCAGCGCTCGAGGTTTTGTTGGTAGCGGGCACAGGCCAGCTGGTAGGGCTCTGCGAAGAACTCCTGCCACTGCTGGTCGTTGACGTCCTGCGCACTGCGGCCGGGGTTGCGCACGAGGTCCTTGCTGGCGTGTGACCAGGCGCGCTCCACGGGGTCGCGTAGCATCATGATTATCCTGATCGCCGGATTGAGCGTGGTTATCTCGGCGATGACTTCTTCGGGAAGCGCTGCGTAGCTGGCCGTAGCCTCTCCTCTTACCCGCGGCAGGTACAGGCGGCGGTGGCGCGCGAGGGCGCGGGCTTGCTTGTAAAGCCAGTGCTGGGGGCTGTCGCTGAAAAAGCGAAGGTAGTAGTCGAGGCGGTCGCTGGTGAACTTAACGTGATCGCGTTCAACGAGGCGGTTGAAGAAGAACAGCTCCTTGGGCTCGGAGAAAAACACCTCGGGGTGTTCTCTCAGGTTGGCGTGCAGCCAGGTGGTGCCGGTGCGCTGCGGGCCCACGACCATGAAGTCAGGAAAACGCGCCAGCGATGTTCCCGTTTTGTCGGCACGCACGAGCTTGAGTTTCTCAAGGACGTCGGCGGTCAGGGTGAGCGGACGTGCTGTCTGGGTAGGGGCCACGGTACTTCAGTATGCCACGCCTTCAGGATTTCTGCCGCGCGCGGACCACGCGTGTCACCAGCAACAGGCCCACCAGTAGTGCCATGGCCCAGGGCAACAGCTGTTCGCCCTTGCTCAGCCACAGAAAATGCAGCCCGGCAGCCACCCCGGCGGCGTAGGCCAGCCGGTGTATTCGTCGCCACGTCGGCCCGCCCAGGCGGCGCAGGGCGGCTTGGCTGGAGGTGGCGGCGAGCACGCACAGGCAGGCGAAAGCGGCCATGCCGGCGGTGGCAAAGCGGCGCTCGACTATGTCTTCGAGCATGGCCGAGCTGTCCAGCTGGTGGTCGAGCACGAACCAGGTCGCGGCGTGCAGGCAGGCGTAGGCAAAGGCCGACAAGCCCAGCCGTCGTCGCCAGGGCGCTATCCACGGCGCTGATTGTCGGGCGCTGGCGGTCGAGGCGGCCAGTTTGCGCAGCGGCGTGATGGCCAGAGAGGCCGTCAGCAGGGCGAAGGCCGTCATGCCTGTGCGCAGGGTTATTTCTTCTATGGGGTTGGCGCCCAGTTGGCCCGCCGGCAGGTCATAGAGCAGTAACGCCAGGGGTGTGGCGATGGCCAGCCAGGCGGCGGTGTTTGCCAGCCGGCCAGCCCCGGCCGGCGGGGCTGGCGTCACTCGAGGTTCTCGCGCTGCAGGCCGCCACCGGGAGGCAGCACGAAGTGCATGCCGTCGCGGCCGAGTATGAGCTCGACATCAGTGTCGTCGGTGCCGCGCATGAACACGCGTTCGGACAGTCGGTTGGGCGGCCCCGGCACCAGGTGGGTGAGCACCAGCGTGGGTACCCCGGCGCGCCGGGCCGCGTCCAGGGCCTCGGCTGGCGTGGCGTGGTAGTCGAGTATGTCGGCAGACAGCCCGGCCAGTCGATCCAGCCCGCGCTCGCCCGCCAAGCGGGACATGCGGCTGATGAGGTGTCCGGCCAGGGCCTCGTGCACCAGCAGGTCGGCACCGCGCGAGGCTTCTACCAGCGCGTCCGAGCGGCCGGTGTCGCCGCTTATTACCACCGAGCGTCCGCCGTAGTCAAAACGATAGCCAACCGCGGGTTCTACCGGATCGTGCTCAACCTTGAAGGCAGTCACGCGTAGTTCACCGTCATCGATGATGGTGACCCGTTGCTCGGCCACCTCGAAGGGCCGGGACACTGCGCGCCCGCCCTCGGGCGGCATGGCATGGTCGCCGTGGTGGGCCACCCGGTAGGCGCGGTCATGGTTGTAGGCGGTGTTGAAACCGTCGACCACCTGCTCCACACCCGGGCCGCCGTAGACCGGCAGTGGTTTGTCACGGCCGGCCACCCAGCTTTGCATCGTGACTTCGCCCAGTCCGCCTATGTGATCAGAATGAAAATGGGTGAGCAGCACACCCGAGAGCCTGGCGCGTGGCAGCCGCATGAGCTGTACGACTTCCTGGCTGCCGGGGCCCACGTCGACCAGGTAGAAGTTGTTGCCGGCTATCACCGCCGTGCAGGCGGCCGCGCGATCGGCGTCGGGCAGGGGCGACCCGGTGCCGCAGAGAATGACGTGCAGCGAGCCATCCTTCATCAGGTCCTCGCGGTCGCCGGCCAGTCCCTGCTCGATGCGGCGCTCGATCATCCTGTCCTGGATGCGCTCGCAGCCGGTCAGCAGGCTGGATGTCGTGAGCAGCAGCAAGGCGGCGATCACCGTCGTTGTGCGCGTGCCCGGGTGCTGCGTTGCCGCGGACGGCCTCGTGTAAGTTGATGACATTACAGGTTCCTCGTTCCAGTGGTCAGGATAGTTGGGTCATGTCCATGCCGCGGTAGAGCTCGGCAACCTCGGGATACCCGTTGAACATGAGCGTTTCAATTTTGGGTTCGAGCAGGGCGCCTATGGCGTCGAGCCCGCGCGGTATGTTCGTGATGCGTCGCTCGCGGGCCTGGCTCCAGCGCGGGTGGTTTACCGAGGGGTTTACGTTGGAGTAGAACGGGTACTCGTTGGGCGCGGCCCGCGTCCACGAAGGCACGGGGCGGCGGTCGGTAAACTCGATGTCGACAATAGACTTGATGCTCTTGTAGCCGTACTTCCACGGCACCACGAGCCTGAGCGGCGCGCCGTTCTGGTTTGGCAGAATCTCGCCGTACATTCCAACGGTGAGCAAGGTGAGCGGGTGCAGGGCTTCCTTGAGTTCGAGTGCTTCGATGTAAGGCCAGTCGAGCACGGGCGTGCGCTGGCCGGGCAGCATGGAGGGGTCGAGCAGGGTGGTGAACTTAACGAAGCGGGCCTTGCTCGTGGGTTGAGCCCGCCCGATGAGGTCGGCCATGGGAAAACCTACCCAGGGGATGACCATTGACCAGGCCTCGACGCAGCGCAGGCGGTAGATGCGTTCTTCGAGCTGCTGGGGGGCAATGAAATCCTCGAGCTGGTAGTCGGCCGGCTTGTCTACAAGGCCGTGCACGCGCACGCTCCAAGGGGTCGTTTTCAACAGGTGGGCGTTTTCTCGGGGGTCGGACTTGAGTACGCCCATCTCGTAGAAATTGTTGTAGGTGGTGGCCGCCGCCTTCTCGGTGATCGTATCGGGAAGCAGGTAGCGCTTGTTGGCTTTTATGTCACCGAGGCGAAGTTGCCCGTCGCTGTCCCTGGCCGTGACCGCCGCCGGTTCACAGCCGGCAAGAAGCGCCCCGGCTCCCCCGCTGCTCGCCGCCAGGGCAAGGCCTGCACCCCTGGCGGCCTTGCCCAGGAAGCGGCGTCTCGAAAGCCAGGTGTCGCGGTCGGTGACCTCGCTTTCGCGCGCGTGAAGGGGATTGGGCGACTTGATCAGCATGGTGGTCAACCGGGACTCTAGCAGTGCTACTGCGCAGTCTCACCTCCCCCCCAAACGGGCCGCGGATCGAAGGTTGTGCTGAAGATATACCCGTCTGGGGGCTGGCGTGAAAGGGATTCGGATGTTTCTATTATAAAGAAGGGCTACCCAGCGTTCAGGCTTGGGTATGTCCTCAGGACGTAAACGGGTACGCCCTGCTGTTCGGTGGTTCCTGTGCGGGGTCCACCGGGGGGGGGGGGGCCCGGGCGGGGTCGCAATGTCTTCCCATACCTGCCGGCAGGCAATTTGCCAGCCGGGGGAGCAGTGCGGCCCTGCCAAGTCTCTTCGCCCAAGCTCCCTGGCCACTCTCAAGGCTCCCGGTTTCCCTGTATTCGCGCTCGCGTCTTCCCTGTTAGCGATGGGGATTTTTTGCTGTTAGCTTGCGCCGACAAATCTGATTTACCAGGAGATACTGATGGCGGGTGATGCTTACACTTTCGAGGCTGAATTCACGGTGCGCGACCAGGTTCGCGTTAGAAGAGAAAACGAAGAATTGCGGGAGCGCACTTTCCTCACCCACGACGATCGATCGTGGAGCTGGGGACAGTATTGCGACGAGTCGACCCGGGTTGCCCATTTTATAAAGTCGCGCCTGGGCAAGATTGACGACGCCCAACCGGGCCACGTGGCAATGCTGCTCGAGAACCACCTCGAGCTCAGCTCGCTGTACGGCGGCTGCGCCATAAACGGCTCCACGCTTTTCGGTATCAACAGCGGCCTGCGCGGAGAAGTGTTGGCCGGTGTCATCAACCAGTCGCGCTCGCGCCTGCTGGTGGTCGACGAGCGCAGCTGGCCCGAAGCCGAACGCATACTCGACCAGCTGGAGACCGTGCCGCGAGAAAACGTACTTGTACTGCGCAGCGGCGACGGCGACTTCGACGCATCGATGGACTACCGGGCCTGCCTTGACTCGGAGATGGGCCCGGCCACGCCCGACCTCGAGTTTCCCGATGTGGAAGTCACGCCTGAAACTAACCTGATGATCATCTACACCTCGGGCACGACCGGGCTGCCCAAGGGTATTAACAACAACCACCTGAAGCTGTGCATGATCGGCGCGGTGGTGTCGGACCACCTCGGCCTGGGCCGCGACGATTGCGGTTATGCCTGCATGCCGCTTTTTCACTCCAACTCCATGTTCATAGGCTTCATGCCCAGCTTCTGGGTGGGCGCTCGCATGGCGCTGCGGGAGCGCTTCAGCGCCTCTAAGTTCGTGCCTGACGTGATCGGCAATGGCGTCACCTTCTGGAACTACGTGGGCGAGCCGGTGCACTACGTGCTGCGCGCGTTGGAGAAACAGTACGACGGCGACCTTGATCGCATACGGGCCGAGGTTACCGAGCATCCCGACAACATGTTTCGCTACGCGGTGGGCAATGGAGCAGCGCCGCCCGACATCGACCGTTTCGTCGACTGGATGGGGCTCGAAGACATGTTCGAACTCTACGGCAGTACCGAGGCGGCGATTTCGACCTTTCGCAAGATGGGCGACCCGCGCGGCAGCGTTGGCCAGGTGACCGACCCCGCTGTGAAGATAATCGGCGAGGGCGGGAACGAATGCCCGCCCGCCGAGCTTGACTCGGACGGCAAGATCGCCAACTACGACGACGCGGTGGGTGAAATATGTCGCGTGGCCGAAGACACGTCGTTGTTCCAGGGCTACTACGAAAACGACGACGCTAACTCGAGCAAGTATCGCGACGGTGTTTACCACTCCGGAGACCTTGGCCACATGCTCGAGCGCGACGGTGATCGCTTTCTTTTCTTCGACGGCCGCACCGATGACTGGATACGCAAGGACGGCGAAAACTTTTCGGCCATGCAGGTTTCGCGGCTTATCTCCGAGCATCCCGACTTTCCGTTAGCTGCGGCGTACGGCGTGCCCTGCTCGGTGTCGGACGAGCTCGTGATGGCTGCCGTCAAGATGCGCGAGGGCATCGAGTTTGACCCCCAGTCGCTGTTTGACTACTGCGAGCAGCAGATCGAGCACGGAGGCATGGACCGCAAGTGGTTTCCCGACTTCGTGCGCGTGGTCGACGATTTCGAGTATACCGGCACGCAAAAGATTCTCGTGCGCAATTTGAAGGCCGACCATTACCACCCGGAGCGCGTGCCGGGCTCGATCTACTGGCGCGAGCGCGGCGACGAGGGCTACAAGGCATTGGCCGACGAGGACTGGCAGCGCCTGCGCTCGACTTTCGAGGCCGCCGAGCGCCTGGAACTCCTCGAGCGCTGAAAGGGCGCCTTTGGGGCGAAAAAGGGCATGGCCTGGGCTTGTCCCGTGTAGTAGTGTCGTTAGAGGAGTACAAGGACCAGCAATGCATGATTTTACGGGTAAGGTGGCAGTCATAACGGGCGGCGCCAGTGGCATAGGCAGGGCGCTCGGCGAAAGGGCCGTGGCCGAGGGCATGAAGGTTGTACTGGCGGATGTAGAGGAAGCCCCCCTCGCGCTTGCCGCGGCCGAGCTTGGTAAGGGCGGCGCACCGGTGCTGCCGGTGGTCACCGACGTTACCAGTACGGCCGAGGTAGAGTCGCTGGCCGAACGCGCCTTTGCCGAGTACGGGCAGGTGAACCTGCTGTGCAACAACGCCGGTGTGTTCTGCGCGGGGGCGGTTTGGGATTGCAGCGACGACGACTGGCGCTGGGTGTTCGACGTCAACGTATTCGGCATCGCCAACTGCCTGCGTAGTTTTATTCCGCGTATGATGGATAGCGGCCAGCAGGGCTACGTGGTCAACACCTCGTCGATGGCCGGGCTGACGTCGATGCCCTTCGTGTCGGCTTACCACGCGAGCAAGCACGCGGTGGTGGCCATGAGTGAATGTCTGCACCACGAGCTGTCATTCAAGGGCGCCAACATCCGCGTGTCGGTGTTGTGTCCCGAAGCCGTGGCGACCAACATCAACGGGGCCGAACGCAACCGACCTGCGTCGCACGCCGTCACCGGGGTCAATAACGACGAGAGGCAGGTGGTCAACGACGCCATGGACGAGGCGATGGTCGAGGCAGTTTCGGCAACCGTTATCGCCGAGCGCACCTTTGCCGCCGTGCGATCAGAGCGTTTCTACGTACTGCCGGGTGATGACCCCTGGGTGTACCTGGCCCACCGGCGCATGGCTGGCCTGCGCGATCGCGAGAACCCCACCTTCATAAGCCCCGACGAGGTGTCCACTCTTCCGGTCGGCATAAAAGGGGCCAGCTGAGCCGCCGCCGGCCCACTCTGCAGGAGAGACAGTGACAGCGACGATTGTAGGCGAAGTTGCCGGGCTGTGGCGCTACCCGGTCAAGTCGATGCAGGGCGAGACGTTGGCGAGCGCGGTCCTGGGCAGCGACGGTGTGGCGGGCGACCGCGGCTGGGCGCTGCGCGACGAAAAAGCAGGCGAGATACGCGGCGCCAAGAAGATGCCCCTGCTCATGCGCTGCTCGGCGAGCTACAGTTCGGGCTCGGAAGAGAGCGGTATCGGGCCAGTGCGCATGATCCTGCCCGACGGCTCAAGCCTGGACAGCGGTGACCCCGACGCCAACGCGGTGCTTTCGCGCCTGCTCGGCCGCGAGGTCACGCTGTGGCCGCGACAGCCGGCTGACAACGTCGAGCACTACCGCCGCGGCGCGCCCGATAACGAGGACTTCGAAGAAGAGCTCAGGCAGATATTTTCTCGCCTGCCCGGTGAGCCACTGCCCGACCTGTCGGTGTTTCCAGAAGAACTCATGGAGCACACCTCGCCGCTGGGCACTTATTTCGACGCCTTCCCGCTGCACCTGCTCACCACCGCCTCGCTGGCTCACATGGCCGACCTCAACCCCGAGGCCGCCTGGGAACCAGCTCGCTTCAGGCCCAACCTGCTCATCCGCACTGCAGGCGAGCTGCAGGGACTCGTGGAGGCCGGTTGGCAGGGCGCGCGCCTGAAAATCGGCGAGGTCGAACTCGACTCGCTGATGCCGACCGTGAGGTGCGGCATGACTACGCGCGCCACGGCCGGCCTCGCAGACGACCCCTCGGTGCTGCGCAGCATAGTGGCCGACGCCGGCCAGGACCTCGGCAGTTACGCCGGGGTGGCCCGCACCGGACAGATAGAGCTGGGCGACACGGTCGAACTGCTGGTGGACTGAGAGTCGCGGGCAGGCGCAGGCCGGCCCCGGCCTGGCGTGCTACGCAACCTTGGCGACCTGGCAGGGCTGAAAACGGTGGTGCGGGCAGCCGGTAAACGGATCGCGGTCGGCCGCGTCGCTTAGCAGGTTCATGTTCACGCCCACGGTCTCGAGCTGGCCGGTGTCGTTTTCGTGCTGCATGCCGAAACCATTGGGCATGGCCACGTGGCCGTCCTGGAGTCGCTTGTCGACGGTGGCCGGTAACTCCACGCTGGCCTTGCGCGTGGACAGGCGCACCGTCTCGCCGTCGCTGATGTCGAGGCGCTCGGCGTCGGCCGGGCTGATCGACAGCTGGCAGTGTGGCCCGCGCCCCTTGCGCCAGTTGGGGTCTCGCTGGATGGTGTTTGCCGTCCAGCGGGTACGCAGGCCGTTGCCCAGTATCATGGGGTAGTCAGGATCGGAGGGCAGGCCGTTGGTGACCGCCCGTTGTATTTCCTCGAGCATCTCGGGCACGGCGAGGTGGGCGCGGCCGTCTTCGTGGCCGATGTGGTCGACCAGCGTCCTGGTTTCGTCCAGGCAGGCGATCTCGACACCCTGCGGGTTGTCCAGTATACGCCGGAATATTTCTTCGCCCAGTTCGCCCGGAGTCTTGTCGCTCCAATCGTTGCCCAGGGTGCGCAGCACCGCGTCGTGGCGCTGCATGGCGTTGGCCTGGCACAGCGCCCACACGGCCACCAGCGAGGGCGCGGGCATGTGGCGGCCCACCGAGCGGTAGGCCCAGGAGACTACCTGGGTCTCGGCGTCCAGCCCGCGCGAGGCTGGGCCGGCCACCAGTTCCAGTGCGCGCGCAAAAAATGCGGCGCGCTCGGCAACGGGGTCTTCGCCGCAGGCCAGCTCGTCGAGTTCGGCTGGTAGCGATTCCACGAGTCCCATTTCCTCGAGCAGGCGCGTGTAGATTTCCGGTTCGGGCCTGGTGTCGGGCGGGGCCGGAACCACCGGCGGCCTGACCTGCACCTCGATCTGCGGGTGGCGGCGCGGGAAGTTGGCGATCTCCCACTTTTCGTAACCGCAGGGCACCGGTAGCACGTAGTCGGCCTCGCGCGCAGTCTCGCTCATGGCGGGGTCGATGACTACCAGCAGGTCGAGAGCCGCAATCGCTTCGCGCCACTTGCCGGTGTCGGAATATGACAGCAGCGGGTTGCCTCCCTCAACGATCAGCGCACGTATGCGCTCTGGATGGTCGACCAGTATCTCCTCGGGCGCCAGGGTGGGAGAAAACATTCCGAAGTTGCCCAGCGCACGAATGGCCGGTATGCCCGAGGCCAGGGCTCTTTCCGGCTCGGCATTTCTGTTGGCGCTGCGCGTTGCCGGCACAAAACTCTCGATGAAATGCATGCCCCCGGGGTTACCGAAATTGCCGGTTATGCAGGCCAGTATGCGTATAAGGTAAGACACCAGCGTGGAGTAAGGGGTCTGCTCAACGCCAAGATCGAAGAAAAAGGATGCCGAAGGTGCGGTGGCAAAATCGCGGGCGAGCTGCTCCAGTTCGGCGGCCTCGATGCCCGCGCGCGAGGCCATCTCGGCTACGTTGATGGGGCCGAGCGCGTCGCGTATTTCATTAAAACCGGTGGTGGTCGATTGCAGGAATTCGGCATCGAAAAGTTCGTTCTGCACGATGCTTGCGGCCATGCCCAGCAGCAACTGGGCGTCGCTGCCCGGGCGTACCTGCAGGTGACGGTCGGCCCCGCGGGTGGTTTCGGTCTCGCGTGGGTCCAGGACGACCACGGTGCACGATTCCTTCTTCTCCAGGGCCTTGAAGGTGTCCAGCGCGCGGTGGCCCCGGTGACTGATCTTGGGATTGGTGCCCATGACGACCATGAAGGCCGTGTTGTCGACGTCGGCGTGCATGAATGCGGCTGGCGAAGCATCGAATATCCAGGAGTCGACCAGGTGGTGCTGGGTTTTTTCCTGGGCGTAGGCGTTGAACCACTTGCGCGTGCCGAAGGCCCTCAAAAAGCCCGTGGCGTAGGGTGCGTCCATGTGGTTGCCCTGTCCCCCGACGCCCGACAGTCCCAGTGATCCCGGGCCGTGCGTATCGCGCAGTTCTCTCAGGCGGCTGGCAATCTCGGTGATCGCCGTGTCCCAGTCGATCTGCTCGAAGCTGCCGTCGTCGCGGCGCCTGAGCGGGTGCTCAACGCGCAGCGGGTGGTCAATGTAATTGGTGATGGTCACGCCCTTGTTGCAGATGTAGCCCTGCGTAAAGGGGTTGGTCTCATCGGCCCGTACGTCAGTGATGCGGCCGTCCGATACGTCCACCCGCAGTCCGCAGTTGTGGCTGCACAGCACGCAGGCCGTGGCGAGATCGCTGCCGTCGAGCTCTATGGGCGTACTTGAAATAGATGGGTGGGCGGCCGTTGTAGTCATTTTCCTCTCCCTCACCGGTGCGATCGTATACACCCGAAGCCGCAGCCCACGCAAACATTGCAGGGCTGACGCAGGCTCAGCTTTTGAGCTACCGGTGGGTTTAATGTGGGTGGGTTGTTCGGCAAGCGGTGGAAGGCTCCATCCGTCTGCCGGGCAGCCGCTCGGGGTGGCTGTGGCCAGTCGCCCCGCGCGTTAACAACTGCTGCCGCGCCGGGCTATTCTGGCGCGGCCGTGATTGGCGGCCGGGCCGACTGAGGCCCAGGGGACAAGAATGGATATAGTAATCATAGTTCTGCTCGCCGGGGTTCTGGCGACTACGCTTGTGCTGATTCTGCGTGGTGGCGGCCAGCAGGAGCTGGACACCCGCGAACTCGAGCAGCGTATTCGCGAAGACCTCACAAAAGGGCTGGGCGACAGTCGTCGCGAGAGTTCCGAGGACGCCGGCCGCTTGCGCGGCGAGGTAAACCAGCAACTCGAGCGCGTTCAGACTTCGCTGGGGAGCGTTCAGACTTCGCTGGGGAAAAGCACCGACCAGCTGCGCGGCACGCTCGAAGAGCGCCTGCGCGAGATGCAGGAGGGCAATGCGAAGAAACTCGACGAGATGCGGCAGACCGTTGACGAAAAACTACAAGGCACGCTTGAGAAACGCCTGGGCGAATCTTTTAAGCTGGTGAGCGAGCGCCTGGAGGCCGTGCAGAAGGGCCTGGGCGAAATGCAGGAGCTGGCCGGCGGCGTGCGCGATCTCAAGAGCGTGCTCACCAACGTCAAGGCGCGTGGTACCTGGGGCGAAGTACAACTGGGCGCGCTGCTCGAGCAGGTGCTTACTCCCTCGCAGTACGACCGCAACGTCAAGACCCGCGAGGGCTCCGACGATCTCGTGGAGTTTGCCGTGCGTCTACCCGGTTCCCGCGATGAACCCGACAGCTGCGTGTGGATGCCCATCGATTCGAAGTTTCCCCAGGAGGACTACCTGCGCCTGGTCGACGCCGCCGATCGTGCCGATGCCGAGGGCGTGGCCGAGGCGAGCAAGGCGCTGGTGCGGGTGGTGAAGAAATCGGCGGCCGATATCGCCGGCAAGTATCTCGACCCGCCGCGCACCACCGACTTTGCGATACTGTTTCTGCCCACCGAGGGGCTGTACGCCGAGGTGATACGGCAGCCGGGCCTGGTCGAGGATCTGCAGTCCAGTCATCGCGTGACGGTGGCCGGTCCGTCTACCCTGCTGGCCCAGCTCAACGCCCTGCGCATGGGCTTTCGCACGCTGGCGATTGAAGAACGCAGCAGCGAAGTGTGGAAGGTGCTGGGCGCGGTGAAGAGCGAGTTCGGCAAGTTCGGCGACGTGTTGGCCAAGGTCAAGAAGCAGCTTAACACGGCAGCCAGCACCATAGAGCAGACCGAGACGCGCACGCGTGCCATGGAGCGCAAGCTGCGATCGGTAGAGGAGCTGCCCGATGCCAGGGACGGCCAGCTGCTGGGTCTTGATGACCGTGGGGGCACGGACGACGACGATGACGACGGCGTGCTCAAGCTGACCGTCGTCGAGAAGGACTGACCGCCCGCGTGGACCGATTGCGCTGACTTTACCCGGTGGGGCCCATGCATAAGGGTGGTCGCCGTATGAGCGAGCAGCCAGCAATCAACCCAGGCGGCAACAAGGCGAGCGACGGCTACTCCAACTACGTCTTGTGGGTGTTGTTCGCGGTTTACGTGATCAACTTCATCGACCGGCAGGTGCTGTCGGTCTTTATCGGGCCCATCAAGGAAGAGTTCGGCGTCTCGGACACCCACATGGGCCTGCTCGTGGGCTTCGCCTTTGCGCTGTTCTACACGATCGCCGGCATACCCATCGCCCGGCTGGCGGACAGGGGCAATCGCCGCACGATAATAGCTGTTGGCCTCACGGTGTGGAGCGCGATGACGGTGGCTACCGGGCTCACGCGCAGCTTTGCGCAGATGGCCCTGGCGCGTGTGGGCGTCGGTGTGGGCGAGGCGGCCGGCAGCCCGCCGGCGCATTCGTTGATAAGCGATTATTTTCCGCCAGAGCGCCGTGCCCGCGCCATGGGAATCTATTCCTGGGGCGTGTACGTGGGCTCGGCCATCGCCTACCTTGGCGGCGGCTACCTCAGGGCCAACTTCGATTGGCGTACGGCCTTTATCGTGCTCGGCCTGCCCGGCCTCGTGATGGCGGTGGTCGTGCGGCTGACGGTGCGCGAGCCGCCGCGCGGTATGTCCGAAAACGTGACGACCCCCGTAGAGCCGACCACCTTGCGGGAGACCTTGTCTTACCTGCTGGGTTGCCGCAGCTGGCTGTACCTCGTGGCGGGCTCGAGCCTGCTGTCGATCACCGGCTACGGCGTGCTGATGTGGGGCTACGAGTTCTTCGGTCGCGTGCACGGCATGGCGCCGGTGGAGATCGGTGTGTGGATGGCCGCCGTCGTCGGGCTGGGTGGCAGCGCGGGAGCCTACGCGGGCGGCTACCTCTGCGACCGACTGTCGCGCGTAGACGTGGCCTGGTACATGCGCCTGCCGGCGATAGTGACGCTGGCGAGCCTTCCTTTTGCGGCGCTGTTTTTACTGAGCGACGCTCCGCGCGTGGCCATGGCGTTCTTCTTCGTGTTCTACGTGTTGTCGAATATGTACGTACCGGCCATGCACACGCTCAACCAGAATCTCGCGCGCCTGCGTATGCGTGCCACCGCGGCGGCCATACTCTTGTTCATCGTCAACCTCGTGGGCGCCGGTGCCGGCCCATCGCTGGTGGGATTTCTCAACGACAGCTTTGCCCCGACCTATGGCCAGCTGGCAATACGCTGGTCGCTGCTCAGCGTGGCCTCTACCGGGCTGCTGGGGTCGCTGCTGTTCTACCTCTCGAGCCGTCACCTGGCCGGCGATTTCGCCCGCCGTGATGCCAGCCAATAAACCCGGGGCCAGTCGCCACTCCCGCCGGCTAAGTCGCTCTTTTTTCCCCGTCGCTGGGCAATCGTGCTAGGTCCGCGCAGAGATGACGGTGGGTGATGCGTGGACGGCCGTGGTCGGCTGCCGCTGCAACCAGCGCCACACCGCCCGGCAGGCGAGTGCGTCGGGCAGGGCGCGGTGGTGCGGCCCGCGCCAGCGATAGCCGATGTGGCGCGCGGCGAAGTCGAGTCCCTGGCGGCGCCAGTTGCCGTGGTGGGCGTCCCACACCCGTTGCGAACGGGCGAAGCCGAGCATGGCGCAGTCAACGCGTCGCGCCCAGGCGAGCTCGCCTGGAAAAAATCGCGTATCGGCGTCGGCGTCAAAGAAAACAACCTGCCGCTCCACGGTGAGTCGATAGATCTCGGGCCACAGCTCGTCGAGCGTAGGTGCGTCGCGCAGCATGGCTCGGCTGATACCGTGAATGTTGACCGCGCGATCGGGCATGCCGCGGCCGGGGTCAACCAGGCTGTCGAGCAGCACGTGGCCCGAGTCGTCGACCACCGCGATCTCGACCATGCGGTCGCCCTCGGCAGGGTCCATGCCGGTGGCCTCTATGTCGACAAATACGGCGGGGCGGATCGCTACGCGCTTGTCGCGCAGGCGGGCTCGTAGCAGTGCACCGGCGGGCGACCTGTTTTTCTGTCGCCACGCCGCCATACAATCATTGTGCCGCAACGTGCGGCCTAACGGCAAGCCTTGGCAGGTAGCTGTGCGCCTGCTGGCGCTGGCCTCGGAACATTGGCAGATTGTCGGTTCGGGAGGACAAGCAACTTTGGACGTAACACTGGAAGGTAAGGTGGCCATCATAACCGGCGGCAGCCGCGGCATAGGGCAGGGCATCGCAGAGGAGTTCCTCATGTCGGGTGCGCGGGCGGTGGTGGTGACCACGCGCCGGCAGGAAAACGCCGACGCGGCTTGCGAGGCCATTGCCGAGGCTGTTGGCGCTGACGCCGCGGCCCGCCTGCAGGCCGTGGTCGCCCGCGCCGACTCGGCCGACGATGCCCACACTACTGTTGCGGCCGTGGTGGCCGAGCATGGCTCCTGCGACATCCTGGTCAACAACGCCGGCACCAATCCAGCGCCCGGTCACATGGGCGAGGTAGACCTCGCGGCCGTAGACAAGACCTGGGCCGTCAACCAGCGCGGGCCCCTGGCCTGGGCCCAGGCCGCGTGGCAGGGCTGGATGAAAGAACACGGCGGCGTCATCATCAACACCGCCAGCGTGGGCGGCCTCATGCCCGGCCCGTACATAGGCGCCTACAACGTTTCGAAGGCCGCGCTGATACACCTGACCCGGCAGATGGCCATGGACATGGCTCCCACGGTGCGGGTGAACGCCGTGGCGCCGGCCGTCGTAAAGACGCGCCTGTCGGAGATGCTGTGGTCCACCAACGAGCAGGCCGCCATAGACCAGCACCCGCTCAAGCGCCTGGGCACACCCGGGGACGTGGCCAACGCGGTAACCTTCCTGGCTTCGGATCGCGCTTCGTGGATAACCGGCATCACCATGCCCATAGATGGCGGCGTGTCGGGTTGCGGCGGCGGGGGCTGATGGCTGGCGGGGATTCCGCCGGCAGCTGAAGAAAACCGATGACCGATACACAAGACAAGCCGGCGTTGATCGTTGAGCGCCAGGGCGCGGTGGTCACACTGATCAACAACGACGCGCCCCGTAACCGCATGAGCCTGGCTTACATGGATGAGCTCGAGGAGCAGGTGGCCGCGCTCGCCGAGGACAGGTCAGTCAGGGCGGTGGTGTTCTCGGCCGCCGGCGAAGAGAATTTTTCGGTTGGCATGAATCTCAAGGAACTGCCCGACGGCATCAAGAAGATGGGCGGCCCCGAGGCGCTTTTTGATCAGCGCCTGCGAGTGCTGGCCGCCATAGAGCAGATGCCCAAGCCCACCATCGCGCTGCTCTACGGCTATTGCCTGGGCGGCGGCCTCGAGCTGCCGCTGGCCTGTCACTTCAGGCTGGCCGCCGAAGAGGGCGCCAGGATAGGGCTGCCCGAGATGGATCTTGGCACGGTGCCGGCCTGGGGAGGAAGCGCGCGCCTTGTGCGCTGCGTGGGCCGCATGCACGCGCTCGACATGATACTGCGGGCAAAGAAGGTCTCCGGACCCGAGGCCCTGCGCATGGGCCTGGTAAACGAGCTGTGGCCCGTAGCCGAGCTCAAGCAGCGTGGAGCCGAACTTGCGGCCGAGCTCTCAGCCATGCCGCCGCTGGCGGTGGCGGGTGTGCTCAAGGCCGTGGTGGGATCGGGCGAAGAGCCGCTGGCCGAGGGTCTGGCCGCCGAGCGTCGTGCGGTGATGGCAACCTTCGGCACGCGTGATATGGCCGAGGGCATGGCCGCATTCATGGAGAAACGTAAACCTACCTTTACCGGCGAGTAGAGCGAGGGGCACGCAACCGATGCAGCGACGGGAAACACCACACAACTTAGAGGAAAGCGGCGAGACCGAGAAGTTTGTGCCGCGGCTGTACGCCCACGCACAGGGGGATTAGACCGTGAACTGGTATCTCGAAGCGCTCAAGAAGTACGCGCAGTTCAAGGGGCGATCGCAAAGAAAAGAGTACTGGTGGTTCATCGCTGTCGACTCCCTGATCTCGACGCTGTTGGCCGCCGTTGACGTGGCTTTTTCTGGTGCGCTGGGACTCGCCGGCCAGGTGGCGGGCCTGCTTGGGATCGGGTATTCGGTCGCGATGTTGATTCCCCGCGCGGCGGTGGTGACCCGGCGTTTTCATGATACCGGGCGTGGTGGCTGGTGGGGCCTGAAGTGGCTGGTTGCCGGCCTTTGCCTTGGCTTGGCCGTGATCGTGCTCCCCGGCCTGGGAGAACTGGGCCCGGCCGCGGTCGTTGTTGTGCCCCTGATCGGTATTGTCTTTATCGCGTGGATGTTTTCTCCACTGATCGTGTTGATGCTGGGCAGCCAGGTGGGAGATAACAGGTACGGCCCCAACCCCACCGGCGCCGTGGCCCAGGCGGTCGAGGATTGGCAGCCGGATGAGCCGGCCGAGCGGGATGACGAACCGGTCCGGGGTGGGCCGACCAGGTGGAGTTAACCGGGAGTAACGAGATGGACGCAGCACTGAGAGAACTGACGGCCGACGAGATAGCGGCGTACGATGAGCACGGCGTCGTCGTTGCCCGGGGACTGTTTCCCGACAGCTGGCTTGCGCGCATGGCCGCGGCCGTTGACCATGCGGTTGCAAACCCGACACCGTACGGTGCCGGCGTGTCGATGGAAGACGAGTCTTTCACCGGCGACCTGTTCCTGTGGAAGACCTACGACGAATTTCGCGATTGGATCTACCAGTCACCTGCCGCCCTTGTAGCCGCCCAGGTGCTGCGGTCGAAGACCGTGCGGCACTTCTATGACCAGTTGTTTGTAAAGCCTGCCGGCTGCCACGTGGCCACCCCCTGGCACCAGGACATAACCTTCTGGCCGGTTGACGTGGAGAGCCGGCAGCTGTGTTCCATCTGGATCACCTTCGACCCGGTAGCACGAGAGACCAGCGGGCTGGAGTTCGTGCGCGGTTCGCATCGTTGGCCCGAACGCTACAAGGCCACCACGCCCAACTACGACTCCTACATGCTCGACTCCAACTTCGATGACCCGCCCGACATAGAGGCCAACCGCGAGCAGTACGACCTGTACTGCCCCGACATGCAGGCGGGCGACTGCCTTATTTTTGACCCGCACGTGTTGCACGGCTCAACGGGCAACTATTCCACCGACGCCCCGCGCCGCGCATTCTCTACCCGCTGGGCCGGCGACGGCGTGCATATGGACCTGCGCCACGCCACCATGCCGTTGTTCTGGACGCACGGCCTTGTGAGTGGCAACCTGCTGTCGGGCCCGCTGTTTCCGCAGGTACTGCCCGGGCCTATCCAGGAAGAAGGCGCCGCCCGCGAAGCGGGTCCCGAGGCGCCCGACACGGCCCTGGTCGAGGAGTTCATGGAGCGGCTTGCCTCGGTCCCGTTGAACGGCTGACCCGGCCGGCGGCCCCGCCGGTTGGACGTGCCGGTGGGATAAGCGTTAAATCGCCACGGCTTCAGGCCGGAGGCGAACATGATCGACAATTACACCAGGCTGCTACTCACCGTCATCGCGATTGGAATCGTCGCGCTTAACATCAAGCTGTGGGGCGGGCCTGTCTCGGCCGGGCTGGTCACACCCGCCCACGCCGACGGCGTGCAGCAGGTGCGCATCGTGGGCCCCACCACCACGCTCGGCTACCTGAAAGTCAAGATCATGTAGGCGCCCCGGCGGCCCACCGGCGAGGTCGGATTGCCGGCCCCGAGACAGCTCGACGCGCTCCCCGGCTCATGGCGCAGGCGTATTTCGTTCGAGGAAATCGAGCAGGGGGGTGTAGACCTGGTTACCCGGGTCGTCGGGTTCCGCCGAAAGAACGTCGATGTGGGCATAACCTTCGCTAAGGTGGACCTCGAAACCGCCGGCAACGTCACCGTACACTGTATTAACGGCGAGGTCGGTCAGTACCCGTGCCGTCCCATCGCAACTCGTGGCGGTGCAGGGCCCGATGCTGTGGGCAAAGTTTCTGAAACTGCCGTTGGTGGGGGTGAGGCCGTTTGTGCCGCCGAGGCATATGACGGGTAATCCTATGTTGGCTGCCTCCGAGAGGTTTTCGATGTCTGGTCGGCCCCGGTCTACCGACAGCTGTGTACTGTCCAGCCCTCCGGAAAAGGTTGACTGGGAGGCGGCCGTCACGCTGAGGCCGGACGAGGGAAAGTACCAGTCTCCGAAGTTGGACTCACCGGCGGACAGGGTCGACAGCATCACGTCAACACGCGATATCTCGGCCTCCTGCCCGTTGACCTGGTTGGCAGAGAAGGCGACGCCGTTGTCGGGAACCGCGACTGAAGGCATCGGCTCGTCTATGTCGATCCACAACCTGTAAGGGTCACCCGCGAAGGCGGGGTACGGAATAATGAGTCCCCCCACGAACGGCAGGTTTCCCCCGTTAGTTGAGTATCCCATGGATGACATGAAAGCCGTTACCGGCGAAAAATCGTCGTCCAGGAAAAACCCGAGTCCAGCCTCGACGCTCGACGGTGGCAGTATGTCGAGTATGCCGAGACTATCGACTAGATCGACCGCCGAGCCGGTACCGTAGTCCTTCTGTATCAGCGCCTGGCCCTCGGGGTCCAGTATTCCCTGGTTGCTTATGACGTCGCTGGCCGCGTGTACGCCGGGGGTAATGAAAACCACGGCGGCATCGAGATTATCTCCCGTGAAAACTTCGACCGGCTCCACGCACTTGTTGGAGAGCGCGCCCGGGGGTAGCGCTAACGCCGAACAGTCCGAGTCTCCGCCAGGGCAGGCTGTGCCGTCCCAGCACCTGGCGTCGTCGTTAATAATGGCGCTGTACAGCCCGCCGTCGGCCTTGGCTATTATCGTGTCCAGTTCGTCATCGCTCAAGGGGCCGGTGGGAATCGAATCGCCGCCACCCTCGAAGAAAATCAAGCCTGACAGGCTGGCGTGTCCAGGCGTGACCCCGGGGCCGGTATCGAAATCCGTCGCGGCGTAGCGTGAAGCAAAGGTGGTCCCGAGAGAATGCCCGCCCAGGAAAACGGCGGGGGCGCTGGGAAGCGATGCTGCCTGCTGGACGATCGCGTCGATGTCACGGGCGTGCACGTTGGCTGTCTGCTCCGAAATAAAAGCCACGTCTGCTCCCTGGTGGAAGACCGCCCTGCGCGAAAGCCGCGGGTCCAGCGACAGTCCGAGCTGCGCCCCGAAATACCAGTCCAGTATAAGTTCGGGATCGTTCTGCTGGGCGGCCAGCAGGCCGCCGGCCCTGTCTTCAAGGAGATTCGTGCGACGTTCGGAGTTCCAGACTTCCAGCACGAGGCCCCGGGCGGCCGCCTGTACCACCAGGTTTTCTGCCAGGTACCTGAACGAGTTTGCTCCACCGGCAAAGCCGGGCGCGGTTATCATTACGGCTTCCGGATCGCCGGCGCCGTTGAGATGACACCTGTCGTACACTGCCTTGTTGAGGTCGATGATGGTGGTACCAAACTGCACATCAAGCGTGCTGGCCGGTGGCACCGCGGTACCGGCAGTTCCATCGGGAGTGTGCGCCGTGCTGGCACTACTGGCTATCTCGAAGTGCTCGAAGGATGTGGGGCCGGAGCTGCAGTCGTTCGCGCACGAATCCACGTTGTCTGCGTTGCCGTCGTCGCAGGCTTCATCACTGTCAACCACCGCGTTGCCGCAGGAAGGAATACACGTTTGCTCGTATCCGCTCACCATGCCGGCGTCGGAAAGCAGGGTGCAGGTGCGCGGCTGAACGGCGCCAACTATCTCGAACCACGCGTTGTCGGGAGGCGAGAAGGCCGGGCAGCTGACAGGGTCGTAGGGGGCCGCGCAACCCGACACACCCGGTATCTGCTCAAATCCCAGTCCGGTCAGCAGGTTGGCGGCGCTGATCGCCCCACAACTTGCACTGTTTCCCGCTTGTCTCTTGCTGTCTGCCGCCGTTGTTTTTGCCAACAGCTTGGTACACTTGGAGGCGCCCTTGGCCAGGCAGGCCGCGGTATCGCCCGCGGAAGCTTCCAGCCTGTCCTCCTCGAGCTGGCAATTCAGCAGGGTGTTAGCGCAGGCAAACGAGCTCTTGTGAGCCGAACCCAGGGCCTTGCGGTTATTTTTCTGCAGGGCTTTCTGGCACTTGGCCAGGTCCTTGGCACTACCGCCACCGGCGGTCGAGGATGGGCGCGATTCCAGGCAGGCAAAAAGGTCAGGGTTCTGTGCAACCACCCCGGCGTCATCAAGCAGCTGCCTCGCCCTGGGGGCGGATTGTTCAAGGGCCTGGTCTACGCGACAGGCCACGAGGTCGGGCAGGCACAGGGCCAGTTCACCGGCGTCATTGGCCGACCTGGGGGTCGGGAGCCCGGCACAAGCCGTTCCCGCATCTATGAAGCCCATCCCCCGGCGGCTCGATAGTTCCCAGTCTCGCAGGGTCGAGCATTTGCGGGTAAAGATCCCACTCAACTTGCTTCGGGCCGTTGAAAGCTTGGCCAGCTTGGCGTTGCAGCTCTGGACCGCTTTGCTCCTGCAGGCGGTGCCGTCGACCGCGTCGAGTTCTTCGGACAGCTCGCAGGCTATCAGCTTGTCTACACATCCGCTGTACGAGCCCAGGGAAAGCTTTGCGTGTTTCTCGGCAGCCTTGTTAACAGACTTCTGGCATTTTGATACATCGCGCGCGGAGACGGCCGCCGACTCCGTGGCGGTCCAGGCCAGCACAGACAGGCATACTGCTCCGAAAAAAAACGCCAGGCTGAATACGCGGCCGATGGGGCGGAGAGATTTCATACACTAACCTCCAGGTTATCGTTCAATTAGGGGGCGATATCCGGGGTGTGTCAATGGTGAAAGAGCCCCGCCTGGGTACTAAAGCTGCTCTGCGGGGCTGCTGTTGCCGGCAGGCCAGCTCCTTTGTCGCGGGATGTGGCCGCCGGGGTGGTTTTCTCCAGGAATAACCGCGCAACGCTCACCCGTTCGGGGGGGTGCTGGCCTCAGTCGATCGGGTTCACCACGGCGATGGCCGAGGGCAGGTTCCCGGTCGGGATGAATGGCGGGCAGGTCTTGTCCGGGGTGCCGGCGGCGTCGCCGGTCGTGGCATGGAGGTAGCTTACGGTGTCGTCGTTAGAGTTCGTCACGTAGAGCAGGTTGGCCGCCGGGTTAACGGCTACATCTGTTGGCCTGCTCCCGACCTGGAAGGTTGAGTTGGCCAGCGTTCCGTTCATGTAGTCACCCGTGGTGGCGTCCAGGTAGCTTACGCGGCCGTCTAAAAAGTTAGCGACGTAGAGCAGGTTGGCCGCCGGGTTAACGGCTACCGCGCGTGGGCTGTTCCCGACCTGGAAGCTGGAGTTGGCCAGCGTTCCGTTTATGTAGGCACCCGTGGTGGCGTCCAGGTAGGTGACGGTGTCGTCCACCCAGTTAGCCACGTAGAGCAGGTTGGCCGCCGGATTAACGGCTACCGCCCGTGGGTAGTTCCCGACCAGGAAGCTGGAGTTGGCCAGCGTTCCGTTCATGTAGTCACCCGTGGTGGCGTCCAGGTAGTTTACGGTGTCGTCGTTAGGGTTCGTCACGTAGAGCAGGTTGGCCGCCGGGTTAACGGCTACGTCGGATGGCTCGTTCCCGACCTGGAAGCTGGAGTTGGCCAGCGTTCCGTTCACGGGGGCGCCGGTCGTGGCATCCAGGTAGCTTACGGTGTCGTCGTACCAGTTAGTCACGTAGAGCAGGTTGGCCGCCGGGTTGACGGCTACGTCTGTTGGCCCGTTCCCAGTGGGCTCGCCGGGGAGCCTGTCCAGGTTCGGGAAGGCAGGGGCGCCGGTCGTGGCGTCCAGGTAGGTGACGGTGTCGTCGTAATCGTTAGCCACGTAGAGCAGGTTGGCCGCCGGGTTAACGGCTACCGCGTTCGGCCCGTCCCCGACCGGGAAGCTGGAGTTGGCCAGCGTTCCGTTTATGTAGTCACCCGTGGTGGCGTCCAGGTAGGTGACGGTGTCTTTGTAATCGTTCGTCACGTAGAGCAGGTTGGCCGCCGGATTAACGGCTACCGCCCGTGGGTAGGTCCCGAGCGGGAAGCTGGAGTTGCCCAGCGTTCCGTTCACGGGGGCACCCGTGGTGGCGTCGAGGTAGGTGATGGTACGTCCTAATCGGTTCGCGACGTAGAGCAGGTTGGCCGCCGGGTTAACGGCTACATCTGTTGGCC
>DUBO01000025.1:0-34468 GCA_012960245.1 Candidatus Binatota bacterium
CCAACGGCGACGGCAACGTCACCGCGGCAGACGCGCTTTATTGCCTGCAGATGGCGGTTGGCAGCCAAACCACCGACCTCACCACCTGTGACGCCGACGACGGCGGCGCGGCTACGGCGGCGGACGCGCTGCGCATACTGCAAAGCGCCGTGGGCCAGACGGTTACCCTGGTCTGCCCCATGGGCTGCGAGGGAAGCACGGGGCCTGCTTGCGGGGGCGCGTGTCCGTCCGGCTCAGTGTGTATCGCCGATGATTTCGACGTGACCTCGTGTTTCTGTGCGTCGGGCTGCGAGACCGAAACCGCTCCCACCTGCACTGAGGGTGACTGCACGGCGGAGCCCGGCAAGAGTTGCCAGATTGTCACCCTGGCCGCTCCCGATCTGGATGAACAGGCCGATCTCTGCGAGTGTATTCCGCCGGGGCTGCAGGCCTGCGTTGATTCGGCTGGCTCGGGTTGCGACGGAGCCTGTTCGCCGGGGAGCGTCTGCGGCGGTAGTGGTCTGACGGGCTGCACTTGTGAAGCTTTACCGGTCCAGGTCACCTGCGCCGTGGCAACGGCACCGTCTTGCGGTGGCACCTGCTCGACCCCGGGTGAAGTCTGCAGCCAGGGCGGTAGTGGCAGTTGTTCGTGTGGGCCTGGTCCCGAGACCTGCGAGGGGCAGCCCTGGCCCAGCTGCGGCGGCGTTTGCGATGGCGGTCGATATTGCGCCGCCGACATACTGGGTGACTGCGAGTGCTTGGACCTCTGCGAGATCGGTCAGGCACCGGCCTGCGGCGGTACCTGCCTGGATCAAGGTGACGCGTGCTTCCGTGTGACGGCGACCGTGGGTGGCGAGACGATCGATTTCTGCCAATGCATCTCGACGACTTCGACGACCACGACCACGATGCCGCCACCCAGCTGCTTCTCCAGTTCGGCGCCAACTTGCGGGGGAGATTGTCCGGCTGGCGAGTTCTGCATAGATGACGGTTTCGGGTGTGATTGCATTCCCGGATGCGAGGGCGAAGAAGCGGGATTTTGTGGAGGCGGTGATTGCACTACAAGGCCGGGCTGGGACTGTCAGCACATCCAGATTGCGCTACCGGATCTGGGTGAATCTGAGGAGTTCTGTGAATGCCTGCCCCCGGATATTCAGTTGTGCGAAGATACTTTAGCTAGCGGGTGTGACGGGGTGTGCGGTGACGGGCAGCTTTGCGAAAACGGCAGCGGAGGCTGTACCTGCAGCGCCCAACCCCTGCAGGGTAGCTGTGCCGGGGCCAGTCAACCGGCCTGCGGAGGCACATGCGGGCCGGGCGAGATCTGTACGACCAGCGGGCCGAGCGGTTGCGCTTGCGCGCCGTCGGGGTTTGAGACCTGCCTTGACCAGTCGGGTCCTTCCTGCGGGGGCTCGTGTTTCGGCGGGGCCCTGTGCGCGGTCGATATATTCGGCGACTGCGACTGTTTCAGTCCCTGCGAGTTGGACGGCGATGAGCCGACTTGTGGCGGTTTCTGCGTTGAGCCGGGTGATCAATGCGTACATATACAGGCCACGGTTAATGGCGGGACGCTGGACTTGTGCTCCTGCGAGTAGCCTTGGCGATGACCGATTGAATAAGGTCAGCGTCGAGAAAAAATGGTTGGTAATACATCGGAATGGAAATAGCCGAAGAAATAGCCCGTGATTTTATGGATGCCCTTTCGAGCGGTGATACCGAGCGCATCCTGGCTTGCTACACCGACGACGCCACGGTGTGGACAGCGGGGGCACTGCCCATATCGGGACTGCACGACCTCGACGAGATCCGGGCCCTGTGCGATGGACTGCTGGGGGCCTTCCCCGAGGGGCTGAAGTTCACGATCACCGCCATGACGGTAGGCGACGACCGGGTAGCCATAGAAGCCGAGGGCCACGGTGTGCACGCAAGTGGCAGATCATACGATCAGAATTATCACTTCCTGTTGTCTTTGCGTGACGGCAAGGTCGCGCAGATGAAAGAGTACTTTGACACCGAGCTCGCGCGCGAGGTGCTGCTGGGCTGAGCTCCAGCCCCGTGTCCGAGGCCTGCTCCGGAACGCCGCCGCTCCCGCAGGCAGGGCCAGGGCGACGGGCCTGCTTTATTAAGGCCTGCGCTCGTGGGAGACAGGAGCATGGAAAACCAGACCCTCGCGCCCTTGTCGCAGGCGGCATGGAAACAACTGGTCGAGTTACTGGCGGGTGGCGAAGAGAGCTTCCTGGCTCCCCACCGCGGTGTGAAGCTCGAGCACGACCAGGCCTCGGGCTACCGCTCGCTGATCCACCTGCTCGGCTACGCCGTTGACCTCTACATGGACAACGACCCGCTGCGGCCCACTCTGGTGCAGCTGGCCTCGCCGGTGCGCAAGATGCTGGGCGATAACGTTGATTCGCACTATCATTTTACCCAGCTCGACCCCACGCGCAGCTACAGGTTGTACGGGCGCAAGGGCAATCACTGTTACCTGGGCTTCTGCGTTTACGCCGGCCCACGCGACGGCTCATGGTCGGATCGCATCGCCGCCAATATGTCGCACAGGGACATAGAGTTTGAAGACAACGGTGCCTTCGAGTTGTCGCTCGTGCCCGCGGCGTCGCTGCCCGGCTCTGGCGAAAACGGCCCCCCCCAAAGTGATGCGAAGAACGTAATCGCGCTCGACGAGGACGTGAGCTGTCTTATCGTGCGCCAGTATTTTTTCGACCGCGACGAGGCCGAGCCGGCCGAGCTTGAGATAGAGATGCTCGAGGACATCGGCCCTCCCGCCCCGCTGTCGGACCAGGAGACGGCCGACCGTTTGCGCGCGGCGACGCGTTTTGTTGAGCAGACGATGGGCGCGGTGCCCATGCCCGATCTCGGCGAGGCCAACAAGTTCCTGGGCTTTATAGAGTTTGACAAGAACGCCAGCGGCTGGGGCACGACCGACAACGTGTACGCGCTGGGCAACTACAGCCTGGCCGACGACGAGGCGCTGGTCGTGGAGGGCTACCCGCAGCCCTGCTGTTACTTCGGCCTGCAGTTGTGGAACCGTTACATGCAATCGCTCGATTACCGCTACCAGCGCGTGGCCATCAACGGTGAGCAGGTCGAGTTCGAGGACGATGGCAGCTACCGCGTAATAATAAGCGCTGTCGATCCAGGCCTGCCCAACTGGATAAGCACCGCCGGCCACCCCGAGGGCGTGTTCTTCTGCCGCTGGCTGCTCGCCGACGAAGATCTTGACATGCCCAGCTGCAGCGTGGTGCCGGTCGAGAGCCTGCGCCCTGGCGGCTGACACTCTGTGGCTTCAGGCCCTGAGGGCGGGCATACTGCTGCGATGCACGACCTGGTAATTCGCAACGCAACTGTAGTAGACGGAACCGGCCGCGAGCGCTTTGAAGGCGACGTGGCCATAGACAATGGACGCGTGGCCGAAGTGGGCCAGGTGGCGGGCAAGGGCGAAGAGGAGATCGACGCCTCGGGTCTGCTGGCGATGCCCGGCTGGGTGGACGTGCACACGCACTACGACGGCCAGGTCACCTGGGATCCGCTGCTGACGCCTTCGTTCTGGCACGGGGTAACGACCGTGGTCATGGGTAACTGCGGAGTTGGCTTTGCGCCGGCCGCTCCGGGGCAGCGCGAGTGGCTGGTCGGCCTGATGGAGGGAGTCGAAGATATTCCCGGCACCGCGCTCAACGAGGGCATCCGCTGGGACTGGGAGAGTTTTCCGGAGTACCTCGACGCGCTCGAACGCTGCCCGCACGCCATCGACGTGGCCGCGCACATTGCCCACGGTCCGGTCCGGGCCTACGTCATGGGCGAGCGCGGTGCGAGCAACGAGCCGGCTTCTGCCGAAGACATAGCCAGGATGGCCGAGCTGGTGGGCGAGGCCATGCGCGCGGGCGCCCTGGGTTTTTCTTCCTCTCGTACGCTGCTGCACGTGGCCATCGATGGCGAGCCGGTGCCCGGTACCTTTGCCGCCGAGGACGAGCTGATGGCCTTTGCGCGGGTGCTGGGCGAACACGGCAGCGGCATTTTTGAGGTCGCGCCGGCGGGCGTGTCGGGTGAGGATCTGGCTGCCCCCGAAAAAGAGATCGCGTGGATGCAGCGGGTGTCGGCGGCAACCGGCTGTCCGATCACCTTTCTGCTGGGGCAGAACACTCTCGAGCCCGACGCATGGCGGCGCATGCTGCAACTGTGCGAGCAGGCCGACGCCGAAGGCGCGCGCGTGTACCCGCAGGTGTTCGGGAGACCGACCAGCCTGCTGTTCAGTTTCGAAGGCGTGAGTCCCTTCGCGCGCTACCCGAGTTTTGCGCCGCTGATGGACATGACTCCCGAAGAGCGCATGCCGTTTCTTCGCGACCCATCGTTTCGCGCCAAGGTGTTGTCGGAGAGCGACCCCAACGACGATGTCTTTGCCATGATGATGAAAGACCCGTGGCAGCAGGCCTTCGAGCTGGGTGACCCGCCCGATTACGAGCCCGACGCTTCGCGCTCGCTGGCGGCGCGCGCGGCCCGCGACGGTGTTGATCCGCGCGAACTGGCCTGGGACATAATGCTGGGCGACGACGGGCGCGCTGTGGTGTTATGGGCCCTGCTCGGTTACGCCGACGGTGATCTTGAACCGGTGCGCGAAATGCTCGAACACCCGCTGTCGGCCGTTGGCGGCAGCGACGGTGGCGCCCACTGCCGCATGATCTGCGACAGCAGCGTGCCTACTTTCCTTCTCACGCACTGGACCCGCGACCGCAGCCGTGGCGAGCGTTTGTCACTGGAGTCGGTGGTCAAGAAGCAGAGCCGCGACACCGCGCGCCTTTACGGGCTCGACGACCGCGGCGAGATCACCCCCGGGCAGAAGGCTGATATCAACCTTGTCGATTACGACGCGTTGTCGGTTGGCGTGCCGCGCATGGTGTACGACCTGCCCGGTGGCGCGCCGCGCTTCATGCAGAAGGCGGTCGGCTACAAGGCTACGCTCGTGGCTGGACAGGTGGTGCAACGCGACGGCGAAGACAGTGGCGCACGACCGGGGCGCGTGGTCAGGGGCGCGCAGCCGGCGTACCAAGCAGGGCAGTAACAACGGCTTCGGCCACGCGCGCTTGCTCGCTATCGCCGAGGTAGGCCGAGATGGGCAGGCTCAGCACCTCGCTGCAGGCCTGTTCAGTTGTTGTCAGCGTTACCGGCGCGACTGAGTTGTCGGCAAACGCGGGTTGCTTGCTCAAGGGCTCGGGATAGTAGACCCCGCTCGCGATTCCCTGTTCGGCCAGGGCTGCGCGCAGCTGATCCCGTCGCTGGTCGGCTACCCGCAGCGTGTACTGCGCCCAGGCCGGCAGTGAACCGGCTGCGGTGGTAGGCAGGGTGATGGCCGGATGTGGGCTCGCCTCGGCGGCGGCGGCGAGCAGTTGCCCGTAACGCTCGGCGAGTTCGCGGCGGCGGTGAAGCTCTTGTTCAAACAACGGCAACCTGGCCAGTAGCACGGCCGCCTGCATGGTGTCCATGCGCGCGTTCAGGCCCACGCGCAGGTTGCGGTAGCGGTCGCCGCCCTGGCCGTGTTCGCGTATGGACCTGAGCAGGTCAGCGGTATCGCTGTTGCTCGTGAAGACCATGCCGCCGTCACCCCAGCAGCCCAGCGGCTTGGCCGGAAAGAAACTCGTGGCGGCGTCAACACCGAGGCCGCCCGCCATGCGCCTGCTGTGCGAAGCTCCCATCGACTGGGCGGCGTCCTCGAGCAGCAGAAGTTCGTGCCGGTCGCACAGCCGCCCCAGCGCCTCGTAGTCGGCCAGGTGACCGAACAGGTCCACGGCGATGACGGCCCGCGGGGTGACCTGCGCAGTTTTCGCCGTGGCTGCGACGGCCGCGGACAGCGAGTCGGCGCTCATGTTCATGGTCGCGGCGTCAATGTCGACAAACACCGGCGTGGCACCGGCCAGCGCCACGGCGCCGGCGGTGGCGGCAAAGGTAAAGGCGGGCACGAACACCGCGTCGCCCGGGCCTACGCCGTGGGCCATGAGCAGCATCAGCAGCGCGTCGGTTCCCGACGAGCAGGCTACCGCGTGGTGGGCGCCGGTAAACTCGGCCAGCGCCGCTTCGAGCTCGGCTACTTCGGGCCCGTTGATGTAGCGGCCCGACTCCATCACGCGATCGAGACGCGGTTGAACCAGGGGCCGCAGCACCGCGTCCTGCGCGGCAATATTCACCATCGGTATGTTCGGGTTGTCAGCCATGGGGGCGCTTCCTTTCTACAGGGGCGGCGAGGGGCTAGAAATGCCACATTATGACGCAATTTGACAGAGAAGAAGTGCAAGCCGCCTTCGCGGCGCGCCTCGAGATACAGGAACGTGACGACTGGGCTGCCTTCGCCGATACCTTTACCGACGATGCCGTCTACGTGGAACACCACGAGGGCACCTTCCGCGGCCACGCCGCGATAAAGGAATGGCTGGTGCCGGTCATGAAGCTCTGCGAGGGCTGGACCTATCCCAACGAGTGGGTGGTCGTTGAAGGCAACCGCGTGATCTACAAGTGGTTGAATCGCCTGCCGGGCAAGCGCAGCGACGGCAGCTACTACGAGTTTGCCGGCATCTCGGTGTCCGAGTACGCGGGCGACGGTAAGTTTAATTTCCAGGAAGACCTCTACAACTGGGAAGAGACCATGGCCGTGATGACGCAGTGGAGCGAGGACAACAAGGCTGCTGCCGGCAACGACGCAGCTTCGTGAGCGCGGGGCCACTCGAGGGACGGCGCGCGTTGGTGACCGGTGCGGCGTCGGGCATAGGCGAGGCGACAGCCCGCCTGCTCGTGGTCCAGGGCGCGCGCGTGGCGCTGCTCGACCGTGACGGTGAGCGGCTTGGCGTCGTGGGCAAGAGCCTCGACTCACTCGCTCTTGAAGCCGACGTGTGTGACGAGCAAGCCGTTGTGCGAGCGGTCGGCGAGGTCACCGACGGGCTGGGTGGCCTCGACCTGCTGGTAAACAACGCCGGCGCCGGTAACCTGGCGCGCTTTGAAGATCACGCGGCCGATGACTGGCAGCGCGTACTGTCGGTGAACCTTGCGGCCGTTGCTACCGTCACGCGGGCGGCGTTGCCTGCGCTTCGAGCCGCCGGCCCCGGGGCTGCAATCGTAAACAACGCGTCGGGCAGCGCCCCAAGGCCTACCCGCGGCGAGTCGGCCTACTCGGCGGCCAAGGCCGGCGTGGTGGCGCTCACCCAGGCCCTGGCCCAGGAACTCGCGCCCGACATCCGCGTGAACTGCGTGTCGCCTGGCGTTATCCGCACGGCCATGACCGAGCCGCTGTTCCAGATCGAGGGCCTGCTCGGGCCCGTGAACGAGGCGACGCCTTTGGGCCGCGCGGGCACGGCCGAGGAAGTGGCTGCGGTCATCGCCTTCCTCGCCGGCCCGGGCGCGGCTTTCGTCACCGGCCAGAACCTGGTCATCGACGGCGGCATGTCGCTACCCCAGGCCGGCATCGACCAGGTGCTCAAGGGCGTGGTCGGGGGCTGACCCCGCTCACGCGCCAGGAGCCCCGGCCGGCATGGCTTGCCCCGGCGCTACCGGGCGCGCCCGGCCGCTGAATTCGCGCGAGAACGCGAAGCTCATCGCCACCAGCAGCAGCAGCGTGGCCGCCACCAGGTAGGTGGACTGGTAGCCGGCAACGGTCGCGAGCTGACCCAGTCCCCACGCACCGGCCGACATGCCTCCGTAGAAGGAGGCGACGAACAGCGCCATCATCCTGCCGTGCTCGCGCGCGGGAGTGACCGATAGCACCATGCCGTGCAGCGACGGAAAGAACAGACCGTGGGCCAGGCCCAGGACCAGGCCTGCCAGCTCGAGCGCGTCGGCTCCCAGGAGCGGCGTTATCGCGACGGCGGCCACGTACACGTGCAGGGAGACCACGGCCGTGCGAAAGCGTCCCACACGATCCGGAAGACCACCGAGCAGCAGGCGCACGAAGACCGCGGCCCCCGCGTAGGCTGCAAAGAACCCGGCCACGTGATCTCGACCGAGCTCGAGCGCCATCGGCGGAGTGAAGGTAAACATCACCCCGAAGGCACAGCCGGTAACGGCCGACACCAGTGCGTACTGTCGAGTTTGCCTGCGAGCCATCATCGCGCGTCCGGTACCCCGGGCGGGCGGCGTCACTGGAACGGCCGCGTCGCCTCCCGGGACGGCAAGCGCAAGCCCGGTAGCCAGGGTGGCTGATGCCGCCGCTATGGCGAACACCACCTGCCAGCCGGCGGCGTGGGCCAGCGGCTCCATGAGCGCGGGTGCTATGGCGTTCATCACCAGCATGCTGGCGCCGACCAGCCCCATCGCCTCGCTCAGCCGTTCGCGCGGAGCCAGCCTGGCAACCAAGGCGTTGAGCGCGGTGAAGACCACGGTGAAAGTCGCGCCGTGCACGGCTCGCAGCAGGTACATGGCCGGGCCCACCGACTCGACGAAATAGAATGCCGCCGCCGACAGCGCCATGGTGGCCGACCCCATGGCGGCCAGCCGACCCAGCGCCACCCGGTCGGCCCAGCGGGCAACCAGCGGCGCGGCCAGGACGGTGGCCAGCGCGCAGGTAGCCGTAACCGATCCGATGGTATCGGCGCTGGCGCCCAGGTCACCAGCCAGCCACGCGGGCAGCAGGTAGAAGCTCGACATGGCAAACCCGTACGCCGACCCGCAGGCCAGCGTGGTCAGCATGGCGCGGTTAAGCAGGGCCGGTCGGGTATCGCGGGAACGATTCTTCCCACGGGCGGTATTGTTTTGTTTTTGCGCATTCATGGCGTTCGGACCCGCGCCGCCAGGTGCCGGGGGCCGTCGCTTCGCGCAACAAAAAAGCCCTCCGGTCGCCTGTGCGACGGGAGGGCCATTCTCCTTGCCGTTTATCCTGTTGGTCAGGTAATCGGCTGCAGCCCTCCCGTGCCACTGGCGAGGCATATCCACGCCACCGCCTTCTTGTGGAAAGCAGCGGTCGCAGTCAGGACGCCCGTTATCGGCGTCCCGGGCATATAAAGTGAGAGGGAGAACTGCATTGCAGAAATATTACTCGCTTCAGTTTGTATCGGCAAGCCACCAGGGCCGGGTCGCGGCCGCCTTTAAGCCGAAAGTTTTCTTGCGGCGACGATAGTGCTGCGCGCGCACAAGCTGCGCCAGCTGTTCATCGCCGCGAGGGCCGAGGCGTTGTCGGCCAGCAGGCCGGGGGTCTTGCGCGCCATGCGTCGGTGGGCTTTCCATTCCGACAGCTTGATCAGTGGCCAGGCCAGCGGCAGCATTGCCAGGGCTGAGGTCTTGAAGCGGTCGTGGTGGTGGGTCACCTGTTCGAAACCGGCCCGCGTCATTCCCCAGTTCACGTAGTAGGGGTGCATGGGCATTATGTGTCCTGACAGGTAGCGGGCCGACTCTTCGTCGGTGGCCAGGGGCCCGAACAGCATCCAGAAGCCCCGTCCGGCAAACGCCAGCCTCGAGTTCAGGTTGAGCAGGTTGGGCGTTGTCACCACGGCCAGGCCGCCAGGCTTGAGCACCCGGTAGATCTCGCGCAGGAAGGCGTAAGGGTTTTCGAGATGCTCGATGACTTCCACCGAGTAAACGCAGTCAAAACTCGCGTCGTCGTAGGGCAGGGAGTCCATGAAACGCATGCCGCGGCACTCGACTCCCTCGCAGTCAAAGTAGTCGGGAAACAAGTCGCAGGCTGCCAGCACCTGCCCGGGGTCGAGGCCATCGGCGCGTGCGCGTTCGGCCAGCAGTCGCGCGAGGTAGCCGTTGCCCGCACCCAGGTCGAGCAAACGACGGTCGCGCAGGCCTCCTTCGGACACCAGTTCGAGTACGCGCGCGTTGGTGGTGGGATTTGAAAGCGGTTGCGGGTCCATATTTCTTTGCTCGTGTGCTTGCGGCGGGTGCCTGCATGGCGGCGGTTGGCCGGCCGGGCAAGGCTCCCTGTTGTCGGGACTCAGCCGGCCTGGCTCGCCGGCATAAGGTAGAACCACAGTGGCTGCGCGACGCCCGCTTCTTTCATGGCCGCGGCGGCGGCGCGTATGACCTTGCCGGTTTCGGTCTGGCGATAGATCCAGTTCTCGGTCTGCCGCGCTGCAGGCACGTGGTCGGCTAACTGCATGGCCGCCTGCTCGTAGTAGCAGCGCAGGTCATGTCCGGCGGCCAGGAGGTCGCCACCGGGCACGTCGGCGTCTTCAAAGGGAGTACCGTCGGCTATGCGTATGAAGGCAGCCACGGCGTCGGGTACGGTGTCGGCCGTGAGCTTTTTGCCGAAGCCCGAGCGCAGGGCGCTTTCGCCGGCGCGTTCGAAGGCCGCGCGCAGGCCGCGTGCTTCTTCAACGGCCGGATGACTGTCGCCGTCGTGGCGCGGGGGCAGTGGGCAGGACAACTGCTCGGCCTGTTCGTCGAGTATGACCTCGGGGTAATCCAGCAGTACCGGGCCGGTGGGAGCCTCGAGCATCTCAAAGGCGGCGCGTAGAACTCCGCGCTGAAACTTCGCATCGCCTGGGCGCCCCAGTGGTCGTCCCAGCGGAAACTCACAGTGCAGCATGCGCGGCGCGTGCACGCGCTCGGCCTGTCCGCGTACAGACGACAGGCTCACTGTCGCAAGCCCTGCCTGCTCAAAAACGTGGGCGAGCACACCAACGGTGCGCGTGCAGAACGGTCATATGGGGGTGAGCACAACGATGTCGGTTCCGTCGCGCTTGAGGCGTTCGGCGCAGGCAGGCCCACTATCCAGGCGCATGGTTTCAAGGTTGTGGTCAGGCTGGGCGCCCATGAACGAGTAGTGCAGGGGGGCCACGCTGCCTATGGTGCCGTCGGCCGCCAGTTCGGCCAGTCGCTTGACGGGAAACACCACCTCGGGGTCGGCCATAAAACCGCTGCGGTCGAAGTTGGGGCTGAAGTGCGCGAGCGCCAGCTTGTCGGCGTCCACGGGGATCTCGGTGAAGGCCTGGTCACCGGGCGCCCAGTAGGTGTCGCCGTCCGTGCGCAGGCCGGCGGTTGTCACGATGGCCACCTGGGCCTCGGCCAGCAGTCGTGGTTCGGTGAATGCGGTGTCGGCGAAGTCGTAAACGGGAATGTCGTTCACGAACTGTCGCAGCAGCACGTCTCCCCGGGGATCGTCGCCCTTTTTCTGGTCTTTCGTCGGCTGGTCACTCATGCGCGACAATTACCACGGCACCGCAGGGCTGTCTATGGATTCCCAGCCGGTGTCCACCTACACTGCTTTCCGAGCCCTGGGCCGTTGCGCGAGCCCGTGCATAGACTGTTGTTTCCTGGAGGGAGGGAGAGAAGATGACCAACGAAGAACTCGTACGGGCCGCTTGCAAGGCGGTGTGGAGTGACCACGACCTTGATAAGATCGACGACCTGTACGCCGCCGACTTCGTAGCGCACTACTCGTCGGTGGGGATGCCCGACGTGGGCCCGGGCCCGGAGGGGGTGAAGCAACTTGCGATTTCTATCAGGGGGAGTTTTCCCGATTATCACGAGACCGTCGAGGACCTGGTCGCGTCGGGTGACCGTGTTGCCGTCCGCCTCACCCTGCGGGGGACTAACACCGGGCCGCTACCCGATGGAACCGTTACCGGCAAGGCTGTCGAATTCACCGACATGACCATGCTGCGCATCGCCGATGGTAAGATCGCCGAGTTGTGGGGACTCAGCGATCACCTTTCGATCCTGGTCCAGTTGGGCACTGTCGAACTGCCCGTAGCTGTTGCATGAGCTGTTGCTTGGGATACAGCCTGAACGCATGGAACTCACGCAGGTAGCAGACTCGGTATACGCGGTAACGCAGCTCGGCAAACCCACCGTGCTGGGCTGGAGCAACTCGGGCCTGATCGATTCCGGTGACGGGCTGGTAGTCGACACCTTCTGGGATCGCCCGCTGACCAACGAACTGTTGGGGCTTTACGCGGGCGTTCGCTCGGAGCGCCCCGGCACCCTGGTGAACACTCACCACAACGTCGACCACACCGGCGGCAACTCGGCCATGCACGGCGCGCGTATAATTGCCCACGCTAACTGTGCGGCTGCGATGGAGGCCGAGGCCGGGATGCACGGCTTGTTCCAGGCCCTGGCCGACGCTGACCCGGCCACCCTCGAGCCCGCGCAGGCTGCCCTGGCCGAGGAGCTGCGCCCTTTTGACCACGCGAGCGTGGAGCTGGAGCTGCCCACCGAATCGGTCGAGGAGGCCACCGAGCTTGAACTGGGCGGCACAGCAGTGCGGCTGATCCCCATGGGCCCGGCGCACACCGACAACGACATGGTCGTTCACCTTCCGGAGCAGAACGTGCTGTTCACCGGCGACCTGCTCTTCAACCAGTGCACGCCCATAGGCTGGGCCGGCACGACGCAGCTGTGGATGGACTCGCTCGACGCCATGGTGGCGCTCGAGCCCGAGGTGGTAGTGCCCGGCCACGGGCCGGTGTGTGATACTGACGGTTTGCTGGGTCTGCGCGATTACTTTGCCTACGTGTTGCGAGAGGCGCGCGTGTTTTTTGACCGCGGGGTGGCGGTGGACGACGCCTGCCGGCAGATAGATCTCGGGCCTTACGGCGAGTGGGAGGCCCCCGAGCGACTGGTGTTCAACGTGCAGCGCGCTTACAACGAGTTTGCCGGCGACACTGCCGCCACCATAGACGCGGCCGACATGATGTCGCGCGCGTTCGCCCTCAAGCCCGCCCTCAAGCCCGCGCGCTGACCATCCAGCTGCGGCCGGGCATGATCACGCCGCGCTCGGCGCTGTAGAAAGGCTCGAGTGCTTCGCGCACCGCGCCGCGGGCGGCCTCGGCGGCCTGGGCGTCGGCCTCGCGCACGGCCTGCGCGGCTGGCCCCATCTGCAGCATGAACTCGACCGTCTGGTCCAGCTCGGCACCGCCGCCGACTTCCATTTCTACTTCGAAGGGCTCGACCAGCACGTCACCGAAGCCTGCCCCGGTGAGTAGTCCGAGCAGCCGCTCGCGGTCGGCGAAGGCGAACGGCCCGGGCGCGTGCGGGTCGGTGGGTGCCTCGACGGCAACGTGGGCCATGGCCGCACGCGTGGGTTCGAACATCCACGGGTTTTCGGTGATAGCCTGCCAGCACACGAAGGACATCCTGCCGCCGCCTTCTATAGCGCGCCCGAGGTTACCGAGCGCAGCTACGGGGTCGTCAAAGAACATCACCCCGAAGCGTGAGTACACGAGGTCGTAAGCCCCCGGCTCAAAGTCGTATACCTGGGCGTCGGCCACGAAGGCCTCGATGTTTTTAAACCCGTTGGCCGCGGCACGTTCGTTGGCCCGCGCTACCATGGGCGAAGACACGTCCACGCCCGTAACGTTGCCGCTCTCGCCCACATCCGCGGCCATCTCGAGCAGTGTCTGTCCGCAGCCGCAGCCGACGTCGAGCACCGACTCGCCCGCGGAGGGCGCGCCGCGACGCCGGGCCTCGACCCCCAGCGGGCCTATCAAGCGGTCGAGCGAGTCCTGCATGGCCACCCAGCGCGGGCCGGCGGTCTGGTCCCAGTAGTCGATCTGCTTTTCGTTGGTCGTGGTCGCGCTGCTGTCGTCATGCATGCGTGGGTTTTTGCACGCGTGCAGCGGATTGAAAAGCGATCGGGTCCGGTCGTCGGTCGCGGGGTGGAGAGAAGCCTGCCGCCCGGGAAGCAAAAAAATACTGTCGTGGCTATCGGTGGTGGGCTGCCGGGCAGGCTACAATGGGGGGAGTGCTCCAATCTGTGACAGAAGAAGAACACCCCGACGACCTGCCAGGCCCGGCGCTACTCGACATGGCCTATTCGCTGATGCCATCGTTGGTCACGCGTGCGCGCGTGCCGAGCGATATCAGCAGCGTGGAGACCATAGACCACGAGCGCGAGGTGCACCCGGCCGAGGTGGGCGCCGATTCGGTACTGCTCGAGAAATCATGGCAGGCCGCCCGCGAATTGTTTGCCAGTGGCATTCACCCGGCGGTGGGCATGTGCGTGCGTCGCCACGGGCGCATCATACTCAACCGGACCATAGGCTACGCGAGCGGCTCGGGGCCGGGTGACCCCGAAGACGCGCCGCCGGTCAAGGTGGGCCTGGACTCGCCCTTCAATATTTTCTCGGCGTCCAAGGCTATTACGGCCATGGTCATCCATCTGCTCGACGAGCGCCACTTGCTGCACCTCGATGACCCGGTGTGCGAGTACATACCGGAGTTCAACGCGCAGCAAAAAAAATGGATTACGATCAAGCACGTGCTCGCCCACCGGGCCGGGCTGCCGCATCTCCCCCCGGCGGCTTTTGACCTCGACCATCTCGACGATCGTGACTGGGTGATCGGCCACCTGGCCGAAGCACGCGTGAGCGGACGCCCGGGACGGCGCCTCGCCTACCACGCCATCAGCGGCGGCTTTATCCTGGGTGAGATCGTGCGCCGCGTGACCGGCAAGAGTATCCGCGAGGTGCTCGCCAGCGAGATACTCGACCCGCTTGGTTTCGAGGGCCTGAACTACGGAGTGGCGGCCGACAAGCTGGGCAGCGTGGTACGCAACTACCACACCGGCCTGCCCTTGCTGCCGCCGTTATCGACGGTGTTGAAACGAGCCCTCGGCATCGATTTTGACCAGGTCATAGAGATGACCAACGACGAGCGCTTTCTCACCGGCATCGTTCCGTCGGCCAACATCTGCGGCACGGCCGAAGAACTCAGCCGTTTCTACGAATTGCTGCTGGCCGGTGGCACGCTGGGCGGAGTGCAGGTGTTCAACCCGCTCACCATACGCCGGGCCACGATGGAGCAGTCTTACCTCGAGTTCGATTTCACCCTGGGCGCACCAATACGTTACGGAATGGGGTTCTTCCTGGGTGGTGAATGGATCAGCGTTTACGGCCCCGACACGAGCAAGGCCTTCGGGCACCTCGGTTTTACCAACGTGCTGGGTTGGGCAGACCCGGAGCGTCGCATCTCGGTGGGGCTGGTGACCAGCGGCAAGCCGGTGTTGTACCCTGAACTGTTCCACGGCTGGAACCTTTTGCGTTACCTGGGCCAGGCCTGCCCCAGGGTTCGCGAGGTCAACTGACAGCCCCTCTCGCTCTTCAGTTTGCTGTCCAGCGGGGCGTGGATTCGTAGCCCTACCGGTGACATAACCACGCTGTGAGTACTCGCAGGCCTAGCTTCGTGTTGGCGCTCGTCGTGGTGGCGTTGTCGGCCACCGTTCTTGAGCTGGGTCGCTTGGCGCTGGGCGGCCCGGCCGACTACTCGCAGACCCTTTTCGGTTGGCGCTTCAGCGGTAACGTGGCCGGCCTCGTGTTGCTGGTTCACCTGGCGGTGTGGTTGCCCGGCGCCTGGGGGCTATGGACCCGCCGTGCCTGGGCCAGGTGGCTGGCCATGGCTTACCTGGGATACCTGCTGGGCTGTTTCATGATCTGGGGTGTCCGCGACGTCCGCCAACTTGGCGCGGGTTGGGCACTGGCCTGGCACGCGGCACTGGTGCCGAGTGCGACCTTCGCAGTAGGCTTTCTCTGGCAGGGGGCCCGTTATTTTGAATCCGGTGCTGTCGTCGAAGAGGCGCAGCAGTGAGCCTGCCAGCGTGGAGGTCAGCTGCCGGAGAACTCGCGGCGTCGGCATATGCGCGCAGGTTGGGATTGGCGGCCGGGGGCGGGCTCGGGGATGCAGCGGCCATGGAGCAGGCAGCAACCGGTGGCGATTGCGTCGGGCTTGCGTGGACGGTCGATAACACCAACACCGGCGGTCGCCTGCACGGTGGTGCCGTGGCGTCGGTGATGATGGCTGCGGCACCGCTGGCCCTCGCCGCGGGTGACGGCGACGGCAGTGGCGGCCAGGGCGGCTCCGCATCCTGGCTGCCGGCCGCGGTGTCGTTGCGTTTTCTCGAGCCGGTGCGCAGCGGGGGCCAATTGACAGGCCGTGCGCGCGTACTCAGGCGTGGCAGGACCCTGGCCTTCATCGAGGCCGAGGCTGTTGCTGCTGGCGGTTCGCGCGTGGGGGTGGCGATGATTACCCTGCACAGGGTAGCCGGCCGCGCGACCGCCGGCCCGTCGCTTCTCGAAAAGCCCAGTGGCCCTGCGGGGGCGACCTGGCCGCGCGTCGGTCAACGCGCCCCGTCGGCTTACACGCATGGACTGGGCATGGAGGTGGAAACAATAGGCAGCCACGGAGCGGCCGTGAAAGCTCCGCTCGCGCCCAACGAGGGCAGGGCCGGGTGTTTTGACGAGGGTGCGATCGTCGGCTTGCTCGACACCTGCGGGGCGATCGCGGCTTACACTACTTCTATCGATGGCGGCCGCGGTGCTTCGTCAACACTGGGCCTCGACCTGTCTTTCATCACGCCGCTGGTGGGCGACTGCCGGGCGGTGTCACGCGCGCTCGGGCGCAGTGGTGAGGTCGCGACCGGTTGCGTTGAAGCGAGCATGGTGGGCCGCCACGCCGTGGCTGGCGACCGCAACGGCGTGGCCGTGGTGGGAACGATTACTTACCGGCTGCAATCCGACGGAGAGCTGAAGTCGTGAAGCATCGTCGCGGGGACGGCTATTCACGGTCGCGTCTCGCCATGGGTGAGGGTGGCTTCCCGTTCGCGGTCACTCTTGCCGCCATATGCACGCTCACTGCCGGTGGCACGGCGGGGTTCATGTACATCGAGGACATGGGCTGGATCGATTCGCTGTACATGACGGTGATCACGCTTTCGACGGTTGGTTTCGGCGAAGTCCAGGAGCTGAGCCAGGCCGGTCGCCTGTTTACCGTCGTGCTGATCGTGTTCGGCATAGGCGTGGTACTTACCATAATAGGGGCCTGGGCTCGCGCTTTACTCGAGGGTGAACTGCAGGCCTACTTTGGAATGCGGAGGACGCAGAGAATGCTGCGAGATTTGAAAGATCACTACATCGTATGTGGCTACGGTCGTTTTGGCCGCCGCCTGGTGGCCGAGCTCGAACAGCGGGGCGTGAGCTTCGTGGTCATCGAGCGAGACAAGCCGTTGCCCGAGGGGATGCTTGGGATAAATGACGACGCCACGCGCGAGGAAGTACTCGAGCAGGCGGGTGTAGCGCGCGCCCGTGGTTTGTTGACAACCTTTCCGTCTGACGCCGACAATCTCTACGTCACGCTCACTGGCCGCGAGATGAACCCCGACCTGTTCATCGTGGCCAGGTGCGAGAACGACGCCAACGAGGCTCGCCTCAAGCGTGCTGGAGCCACGCGCACGGTGTCGCCCTACAGCATCGCCGGTCATCGCATGGCGCAGGCGGCGTTGCATCCGCGGGTACTCGATTTTGTCGACGTGCTCACCTCGCCCAGCGATCGCAAGGTGGGAATGGCCGAGGTGGCCATTGCGATGGGGTCGCTGTGCGACGGTGTCACTCTCGGGGACGCCGACCTGCGTTCTCGCTTCGGGGTGCACGTGGTCGCGGTTGCGAGCGGTGGCGGTGATATGGAGTTCAACGTATCAACCGACCGCTTGCTCGAACAGGGCGATACCTTGCTGGCCATAGGCGATGAGAAATCCATAGACCTGCTTGCTTCCGCCACCGGCTCCGAGCAGTGAAGGTGTCATGTCGTCTCCCAGCCTGACCGCGGGCACCGCCTTGGCGGGGCCCTACAGCTTTTCACGCGTGAACCAGTTCACGCAGTGCGCTCGTCGGTTTCGCTATCGTTATCTCGATGGTGTCAAGGAGGCCTTCCAGTCGGTTGAGGGCTTCATGGGCAGCCGCGTGCACGATGCCGCCGAGTGGCTGTTCAACGAGCGCGTAGGTGGCCGCGAGCGCTCGTCCGAAGATGCGGTGGAGTGGTACTGCCGTCGCTGGGACAAGATGCTCGCTGACCACGTGCCGCCGATTCGCGTTATCAAGGCCAACGACAACATGGAGTACTACCGCCGCGAAGGGGCGAGGATTCTCAGCTCCTGGCACGCTACGCGCTTCTCTGTCGACCAGATGAAGACAATCGGTTGCGAGTACCACTTTGAAATAGAGCTGGCCAACGGCAGGTTCTTCCAAGGCTTCATCGATCGCCTGGCCAGGGACGACGAGGGTCGACTGCACATCATCGACTACAAGACCGGCAAGCGCGTCCCGACTCGATTTGAGGGCAAGGAGGCCGAGCAGTTGCGTGCGTACGCACTGGCGATGTTTCGCGAGACCGACGACGACGAGGTCGAGCTGGTGCTCGATTTTCTCAAGCGCGGGCGCGTCCTGCGCGCGGTGGTACGCCGGGAGGAAGCCGACGAGATAGAATCGGGGCTGGTGCAGAAAATCGCGGCCATCGAAGCGGCGACGGTTTTCCCGCCCGACCCCGGCGTGCTGTGCAACTGGTGCGGTTACAACGACCTGTGCGACGCGGCCTCGGCGGGCCTGTTCAGGACCCGGGCTTCCTGATAGCTGTCTTCTTTCCGGGCCGACAAAGGAGAGCACATTGGCTAGACTTGATTACCCCGACCTCGACGCGCTTGACGAGCAGACCACCCGGCGCCTGAACGCGCTCGGCCGGCCGCTCAATATTTTCCGCATGCTGGCGTGGTCGCCGGACCTGCTGGCGGGTTTCCAGGATATGGGCGCGGTGGTACTCGGGGGCCTCGAGCTCGATGCCTCGCTGAGGGAGATAGCCATACTGCGCGTGGCCCGCGTGGCCGGTGCCGGTTACGAGTGGGCCCAGCACGTTCCCATGGGCATGGCCTGCGGCGTGACCCAGGCCCAGGTGGACGCTCTCGAGCAGGGCGAGGCCGACTCCGACGCGTTTTCGGAAGTGGAGCGTGACGTCATCGCAGCGGCAGATGAGCTGTTGGCTGACGCCCGCCTCGGGGACGCAACCCTGGAAAAACTTCGCGCCGCTCTCGGTGATCGCCAGGTGGTAGAGCTGTTGGTGGCCGTGGGCTTCTACACCATGGTGAGTCGTTTTCTCGAGAGTACCGGCGTGGAGCTCGAGGATGGCGGCGTGCCCGGCCCCGATGAACAGCGGCGCGTGATGGATCGCGTCGGCGAAGCCTGAGTCGTCGTGGAGCGGCTCGGCCTGGGTGAGCGGGGTGACCTCCACCTGCTCGGCGGATCGCGCGGTGGCAAGTACCCATCGGGCAACTCGCTGCTGCTCGAAGACGACTTGTGCCTGGTCGTAGACCCGTCGCTCGACGTGGCCGAGGCGGGCGCGTCGGTCACGAGCCGCAAGGTCGACCTGGTCATCAACAGCCACGCGCACGAGGATCACTTTGCCGGCAACTCCGTCTTTGAAGACGCCGAGCTTTTGCTGCACGAGAAGGAGGCCCCGCTCATGGCCTCTCTGGACGCGCTCATGGCCGGTTACGGCATGGACGAGGAGTTCGACACGCTGTGGCGGCAGGTAACGGTAGACAAGTTCAACTTTCGCCCGCGCCCGGACGCGCGCTCAGCAGTGGACGGCGAGGTTATCGACACCGGCCGTAACCGTGTGCACCTGCTGCACACGCCCGGCCACACGGGCGGGCACCTGGTAGTTCGTTTTGAGCCTGACGACATAGTCTTCGTGGGCGATCTCGATCTGACCGCCTTCGGGCCTTATTACGCCGACGCCTCTGCGAGTCTGGACGACACGGTTGCTTCGCTCGAGATGCTGCGTGACATGGCTCCCGGGTTGCGGGCCTTCGTGAGTTTCCATGAAGCGGGCGTCATAGAAGACGATCTCGTTGGTGCCGTTGACCGTTACCTGGCCGTGGTCGATCATCGCGACCGGCGCTTGCTCGAGTTGAGCGAAGAGCCGCGCAGCCTCGGAGAGATCGCGCGTGAGTGCGTGGTGTACGGCAAGCGCTACGAGCACATACCCTGGCAGCCCTTCGTCGAGCGCGTGATGATGGAACGGCACGCCGAGCGCTTGATCGCACGCGGCGAGTTAACCAGGGAAGAAGACGGCCGCTTTCGCCGCGTATGAACCAGGGAGCGGCTACCCGTCCGCGAGTTCGAGCAGCAGCCCGGCTGGATCCCACCAGGACATCAAGGCGCGGATCTTACCGTCGTCGTTGAACTCTAATACGTCGATGCCTTCGCAGCCGGCTTCGCCCGACTCCGCGGTGGCAGTACCGGTCCAGTATACGGCCGCGCCGGCCCTGCTCTGCAGCACCCGCTCGGGACGCCGTTGGTAGGATGAGAACGGCCCGGTGAACTGCTTCCACAATTCGGCTATGGCCGCGTGGCCCTCGGCCGCTGGCGAGTCGACGGGGTCGTGCACCACCGCGTCGGTGGCAAACAGGTCGAGCCAGGCGGCGAGGTCGCGCGAGGCCTGGGCCTTGTAGAGCAGGGCTATTGTGCGAGTGATGGTGGGGTCTTCGAGAGTTGTATCCACAGGCTCTGCCTGCCCGCAGATGGCTGCCGATTCAAGCCGAGCTATCACTTGGCCGCCTTTTTTGCGGGCTCCGGCAGCTGGCCTCCCGGCAAAGCCGCGTGTTTGGCGGGCGTTTCGCCAACGTGGAAAAATACGATAAGAAACATGCACTTAGGGAGAACCATCCACCTGGGGGGGCAGCCCTCGGCGGCCTCCACCCCGGGCTCGCCGAACAGCGCTCTGCTAAATCGCGGGCAAGCAGAGCCTGCTCGGGGGTCGGTGCGAAATAGACTGGGATTCGCTCTGCAAGTGGTGCAATCTTGAGTCACTGCCATTCTCCTTCACACGACCTACGGCAGGGGGAGCCTCACTTCGGAGAGGCTCCCTTTTTTTTGGCCTTCCCTGTGGCTGAATAATACAGCAAAAACAAAATAAAGGGCGGGCGCGGCAGGTCGAGGGGGCATAGCTGTCGGCCCCCTGGCTTGTGTACCGCGGCTGACCCGTCTAGCACGGCAGTGTTATGGCTCAATCAAATCCTGATCTTCTCGTCATCGGCGGCGGCAGCGGTGGATTGGCCACGGCCAAGCGGGCGGCGTCTTACGGCGCGCGCGTGCTATTGGTCGAAGGCGACCGCCTGGGCGGCACCTGCGTCATACGCGGCTGCATTCCCAAGAAGCTGATGTTCTTTGCGGCCTCGTACGCCCACTCGGCCCATGACGCGGCCGCTTATGGTTGGCGATCCAGCGGCCCGGCCGAGCTCGACTGGCCGGCACTGGTGGCCGCTCGCAACGCCGAGGTAGGCAGACTCGAGGGCCTGCACGAGCGCTTGCTGGCCGAGGCCGGCGTGGAGTTGCTGCACGGCAGGGCCAGTCTTTGCGGTCCGGGCAGCGTGCAGGTCGATGGCCGCGAGATAAAGGCGGACAAGGTGCTGCTCGCTACCGGCAGCCGGCCCGCGCTGCCCACGCTGCCGGGCGTGGAGCACGCGATTACCAGCGATGGGTTTTTTGAACTCGCCGAGCAGCCGGCGAGAGCCGTGGTGGTCGGTGCCGGCTACATAGCCGTTGAGCTGGCCGGCGTACTATCGGCGCTCGGTACCCACACCTCGCTTGTCTACCGGCGTGGGCTGCCACTTCGCGGCTTCGATGAAGACATCCGCGCCGAACTGGCCGAGCGCATGGATGATTCGGGCATAAAACTCTGTGCGAACAGCGTGGTCGAGGGCATAGAACACGGCGATGGCGGGCTGGCCGTGCAGTTGAAAAGCGGCGACCAGGCGTCGGAGATCACGAGCGACGTGGTCATTTATGCAACCGGGCGTAAGCCCAACACCGAGGGCCTGGGCCTCGAAGCGGTCGGCGTGGCCACGGGCCCGCAGGGGCAGGTGCTGGTGGACGAGGCCTTGCGTAGCAACGTTGAGGGGGTGTTTGCCGTGGGCGATCTCACCGGGCGCGTGATGCTGACACCGGTGGCCATACAGGAAGGTCGCGCGCTGGCCGACCGCGAGTTCGGCGGCAAGGACAGCGTGATGGACTACGAGGGCATACCCACGGCGGTGTTCAGCGAGCCGCCCATAGCCACCGTGGGTCTGAGCGAAGAACAGGCGCGCGAACGGTGGGGCGAAAACGGCGTGCGCACCTTCAGCACGCGCTTCAATCCGCTGCTGCACTCGCTCACCGGTCGCCGCTCGCCGGTGTTCATGAAGCTGGTCGTGCGCAAAAGCGACGACACGGTGGTGGGATGTCACATGACCGGACCCGACGCGCCCGAGATCATACAGGGCGTAGCCGTTGCCATGAAGGCCGGCGCCACCAAGGCCCAGTTTGACGCCACGGTGGGCATTCACCCGAGCAGCGCCGAAGAACTCGTCACTCTCTGAAGGGGATCACGCTCCTTCGATCAGTGCAGGGTGCGCGGCATGTTCAGCTCGAAGCGGGGTATGGTCACCCGGAAGGTCTCGCCATCCTCGCCTATCATGCCGTAGCTGCCCTGCATGCTGCCGTCGGGGCAACCCAGTATCGCACCGCTGCTGTACTCGTGCTCTTCGCCTGGTTCGAGCACCGGCTGTTCCCCGACCACGCCTGGGCCTTCCACTTCGCGCACCGAGCCGTCCTGCTCGCTGATAACCCAGTGGCGGTCGAGCAGTTGCACGCTGCGCTCTGACTGGTTGCCAATAGTGATGTGGTAGGCAAACACGTAGCGATCCCGGGCCGGGTCGGACTGTTGAGCAATGTAGGCAACCCGTACCGCAATTTCGATTCCTTTTGTGATTTCACTGCGCACGCTTTCTTTTAGCAGCAGCCGCCGGTCGTGCGCAATTGGGATCGTGCAGCGGTGGCCGACACGGACCCCGTTCCGCGGCCCCCGTGGTCGACGCGGGCCCCCTGGGAAACGACGCTGTTCCGTGGGCAACGCCGCTGTGGCAAGCTGCCCCCATGCCGCTACATCATCGTGCCTGCAACCTGTGTGAAGCCTGCTGTGGAATCCTCGTGGAGACCGAGCAGGACCGTGTCGTAAAAATCGAGGGAGACCAGAACGACCCCTTGTCGCGGGGCTACATATGTCCCAAGGTATTTGCGCTCGTCGACCTGCACGAAGACCCCGATCGCCTGCGTCGTCCGGTGATTCGCGAGGGGGACAGCTGGCGGGAAGTGGAGTGGGACGAGGCCTTTCGTGTCGCCGCGCAGGGATTGCACGCGGTGCAGAAAACCGGCGGCCGCGACACTCTGGCCACCTACTTCGGTAACCCCACGGTACACAACCTGCCGGCCCAGTTGTCGGCCGGCATGCTCATACGCACGCTGGACAGCCAGGTGCGTTTCAGCGCGTCGACGGTCGACCAGTTCCCCCACATGTTGGCGGCCCAGCAGGTATTCGGTGGCCAGTTGACCATCGCAGTCCCCGACGTCGACCGCTGCCGAATGCTGATCATTATGGGCGCCAACCCGCTGGCCTCGAACGGTAGCTTCATGACCGCCCCTGGCATCCGTGGCCGCCTGCGGGCCATACAGAAACGCGGCGGCAAGGTGGTCGTCATCGACCCGCGCCGCACCGAGACCGCGCGCCTGGCCGATCGCCACCTGTTCATACGACCATCCACCGACCCGCTGTTGCTGCTGGCCATGCTCAACGTCATTTTTGCCGAGGGCCTGGTTGCGCCCGGCGCGGCCGACGGGCTGATCGACGGCGCTGAGCTCATCGAACAGCACGCCGCGAACTACACCCCCGAAGCAGTGGAGCTGCTAACGGGAATTGCCGCGGCCGACATCCGCGAGCTCGTCAAGGATTTTACCGACGAGCCGGCGGCGGCCGTGTACCCCCGCATCGGCACCTGCCTGCAGCCCTACGGCACGCTGGTCAGCGTGCTGTCCCTTGCCGTTAACCTGCTCACGGGCAAGGTCGACCGGGAAGGCGGCCTGATGTTTCCCCACGCAGCGATACCCAACCGTTCGCGTGGCAGGTACGGTCGCTGGAAGTCGCGGGTGCGCGGCATGGCCGAGTTCGCCGGCGAGATCCCGGCGGCCACCATGGCCGAAGAAATGGATACGCCTGGTGAAGGGCAGTTGCGTGGCCTGGTCACGATGGCCGGCAACCCGGCATTGTCTACGCCCAACGGTCGGCGACTGGAGGGCGCGCTGGAGGGGCTCGATTTTATGGTCAGTCTCGACCCCGCGCTCAACGAGACCACCAGGTTTGCCAACGTGATACTGCCGCCGAGAAGTTCGCTCATGAATCCGCAGTACAGCCTGGCCTTTCACCAACTGGCCGTGCGCGACACTGCTCGTTTCAGCCGGCCGGTTTTTGAGGCCGCCGATGGCGACCTGAGCGAGTGGGAAATCAGCCGTGGCTTGCTGTCCGAGCTCGTCCGGCTGCGTAACGAAGACGCCGCCGCTTCCGGCAGCGAGCCCGAGGCCGACCCCGCCCAGGCCATGTCGGCAACGGTGACCGAGGTGGTCGACATGATGCTCGCCGGTGGTGAGCACGGGCTGACGGTTGAGAAACTCTCGGAGCATCCCTCGGGGCTGGACCTGGGTGCGCTCAAGACCGGTGGCCTGGCGCGGGTCGTGCTTCACGACGACGGACGCGTCAAGCTGGCCGGGGACATGGTCGAGGGAGAGCTCGAACGCCTGGCCGCCGACTTTGCCCAGGGAAGGGTGGGGCAGGTGACTGAGCCCGACGCCGAGGGCAACGGCATGTTGCTGGTTGGCCGACGGCACCTGCGGTCGAACAACTCCTGGATGCACAACTGTCCGAGCCTGGCCGAGGGCAAGCCCCGCTGCACGGCGCTGATCAATCCGGCTGATGCCTCGCGCCTGGACCTGGCGGATGGGCAGCTGGTTAGCGTTCAGAGCCGCGTGGGCCGGGTGGATATTCCGGTGGAGCTGAGCGACGAGATTATGGTCGGCGTGGTAAGCATTCCCCACGGCTGGGGGCACGATCGCCCCGGAACCCGCATGAAGGTGGCGGCAGAAGTCGGTGGCGTGTCGGTAAATGACCTTACCGACGAGGCCCAGACCGAGGGCCTGACGGGCAACGCGGTGCTCAACGGCGTGCCTGTAACCGTGGCTGCGGCCTGAGAAAGCGGTCCACGCGGCAGCCGGGCGAGTAATTTTGGGAGCGATCGGGGGGGCGTGTCACGGTGGCTGTGCATTGCGCGCATAAAGTTGGCCGCCAACCGAAATATCTCTTGCCCTGCCGTCGCAGGGTGGTATCGTTGTCTTGCGGACGGGGCGCATCGATCGGAGCCCCGGAACTGCATCTAGAGCCGTCCTACTGAGGCGGTTCATAAACGGGGGCGCAATAAGCACCCTTGCTCCGGGGACAAGGTGAAGACCCTTGTTTCCGGAGTCGTTTTTTGGGCTTCTTTTCGCGTTTCTTCACCCGGCTCTACGACCTTTCCTGGCGGGATAACCCGGTTTCCCCTTGCAAGGCAGCGGCGTCGCTTTATGCTGTAGCCGTTATGAAAGTTATTACAGCTGGCCCGCGCCGGGCAATTTATCTTGTCGTCCCTGCACTGCTCTGCGCCCTGGCGCTACCTGCCGCTGCCGCCGACGTGGTGGTGGACCACTGCGGACAGCTGGTCGAAGCCGGCGACACGGGCTGGCTGCTCGAGGATCTGGACTGTAGTGAGGTATCCACCGAGGGAGTCGTGCTGTCGGATCGGTCCAGGCTGCGTCTGGATGGCTTCAGCATTATCGGCAACTCTGAAACCCTCACTCCCCGGCAGGGAGTGCGCTGCCTTTACGGAAGCAGCTGCAGCGTGCTGGGGCCGGGCGAGATCAGCGGTTTTTCGGCCGCCGGCGTTGCCGGCACCCGCGTGCGTGTGCGCGACCTGCGCATCGTGGGCAACGGCAGGTCGGGCGTCGCTGCTTACCGGCGGGTGGTTGCCCGCTCGGTAGAGATCGAGCAGAACGCGCTCACCGGTAGTCACGCCGGCTTGCACGCCGGTCGAAGGGTACGGGTGCGCGACTCGGTACTGGGCGAACATCCGGCGGGGGCCACGCTTACCGGCAACTGATATCCCGGCTGGCGCTTTCTCGCGCTACCCGCCGCTGCGTTTACTACCGTGTCACTTGTAACAGCCGAAGACCTGGAGATCGGGTTCGGGGGTCGCCGACTCCTCGACGGCGTTGACCTGCGCATCGGCGAGGAAGACAGGATCGGCCTTGTTGGCCGCAACGGTACGGGCAAGTCGACGCTCATGCGGGTGTTGGCCCGACGCGTCGAACCCGATGGTGGCAGTATACGCTTTGCCCGTGCCGCGCGCTCGGGTTACCTGCCCCAGGAAATCGAGATCGAGGGCGGCAGCACGCTGATCGATTCGGTGCTCGACTCGGTGCCGGGACGCAGCGAAGTCGAGCAGATGCTGGCCGGAGTGGAAGAGGAACTGACGACCGCTACCGAGGAGCAAGTGCAGCTCGACCTCTCCCAGAAACTCGTTGACCTGCACGACGAGCTCGCCCACTTTGAAGCCCATTTTTCGCGACACGAGGCCGTCCGAATACTGGCCGGCCTGGGGTTCGCGGAGGCCGACCTCGAACGCGACCTGTCGGAATTCAGCGGTGGCTGGAAGATGCGCGCGGTGCTCGCCGGCCTGCTCTACCAGAAGCCTGACCTGTTGCTGCTCGACGAGCCGACCAACCACCTCGACGTTCCCTCGGTGGCTTGGCTGGGTGGCTTCCTGGCGCGCTGGAAGGGAGCGATGGTGCTGGTGTGCCACGATCGCGAGTTTCTCAACGAGCAGATCAACCGAGTAGTGTCCTACGAGATCGAAGGACTGCGCCAGTACACCGGTAACTACGAGCGTTACCTCCTTCTCCGGGCTGAGGAACGCGAGGTGCTTGAGCGTAGAGCGACCAACATCGCCCGTGAACGCGAGCAGGCCGAGCGTTTTATCAATCGCTTCAGGGCCCAGGCCAACAAGGCGAGGGCCGTGCAGAGCCGCGTGAAAATGCTCGAGAAGATGGACGAGGTGATCAGGCTGCGCGAGGGTGGCACGCTTTCGTTTCGTTTTCCGGCTTGCGCTCGTGCCGGAGGCACGGTGCTGGCGGTAGAAGACCTCAGCCATTCATACGGTGATCTCAAGGTGCTGAGCGACCTCAACCTGCAGGTGCGCCGCGGCGACCGCGTGGCCATCGTCGGGCCCAATGGTGCGGGCAAGACGACGCTGCTTAAGATCCTCGCGGGCGAGCTTGATCCCAGCACCGGGTCGGTGCGCAGCGGTACCAACGTGACCGCGGGTTACTACGCCCAGCACGTGACCGATAAGTTGCATCCTTCGGCCACCGTCCTCGACGAGGTCTACCGCGCAAGTTCAGGCGATGACATGGTAGCGGTGCGCAACGTGCTCGGCACGTTTTTCTTTTCGGGAGACGACGTCGACAAGAAAATCGGTGTACTCAGCGGCGGCGAGAAAGCGCGCGTGGCGTTGGCCCGCATGATGGTCAACCCCGGCAACCTCCTGCTCATGGACGAACCCACCAACCATCTCGACCTCGGCTCGGCCGAAGCCCTCGCCGAGGCAATGGCTACCTTTGGCGGCACAATGATTTTTGTTAGTCACAACCGCGCTTTCGTAAACCGCCTGGCCACGCGCATCTGGGATATCGAAGCCGGGCATCTCGAGGAGTACCCGGGGAAGCTCAAGGACTACATGGAGCGTTTTCGCTATCGCTCGCTTGACGAAGAGGAAGACGCCGGCGCTTCACAGCAGCCGCGAAACGGGAAGGCCGCTGGCAAGCAGGGGAGTGGCAAAAAAACTCCCGGCAGAAAAACGGCGGTCGCCGCTGAAAAGGCGGCTCCGACAGGGCCTTCGGTGAGTCGAAACGAGGCCCGTCGTTTGCAGCGCGAGAGCGAGCGCCTCGAAAAGCGCATCTCGGAACTCGAGAAGGAGCAGGCCGAGCGCGGGCAGCGACTGTCCGATCCCGACGTGTACGGCAACGATGACTACCAGGAGCTCCTGGGCAAGTGGCAGGCAACCCAGGAAAAACTCGAAGATCTCATGGGTCGCTGGGAGCGGAACCAGCGGCAGCTCGGCGACACCGGCAGTCCCGGCTGACAGCTGCCCGCTCAGGTGTGGATGTACTGGCCGCCGTCTACGCGTAACACCTTGCCGGTGATCCAATCTCCGTCGCTTGAGGCCAGGAAAGCCACCATGCGGCCTATGTCGTCGGGCTGGCCGATGCGGCCGAGCGCGATGCTCGCCAGCGCGGCTTCGCCGTGGGTGTTTACCACCGCGTCGCCCATGGCCGATTTCACCAGGCCAGGAGCCACGACGTTGACCCTGATTCCCGAAGAGGCGACCTCTTTTGCCAGCGTCAGGGTCAGCGCGTTGACGCCGGCCTTGGCCACGTTGTAGGGAGACCCGAAGGGCATGAGGTTATCGGCAGCTATCGACGAGATCGCCGTTATCGAACCGCCGCCAGCTTTCTCGATGTAGGGCACCGCGGTTCTCAGCGTGTAGAACACGCCGTCAAGGTTGGTGTCGAGCACCTTGCGCCAGTAGCGTGGCTCGACCTGCGACACCGGGGCCACGCCCGAGGGCAGGCCGGCGTTGGCCACTACGGTGTCGAGTCCGCCGAGGAATTCGTTGGCCCGGGCAAACGCGTCTTCAACCTGCTCGAGGTCACTCGCGTCGCTCTTGAGGGCCAGCGCCCGTCCGCCGAGCGCTTCTATCTCGGCCACCGCCGAGGCGGCTTCTTCTTCAGCGCGACGATAAGTGATGACCAGCGAAGCCCCGCAGCCGGCCAGTGCCAGCGCGATTCCCCGGCCTATTCCCCGCGAGCCGCCGGTAACGAGCGCGCGATATCCAATGAGATCAGCCAATGTCAGCTCTCCTTTTCAGCGGGTGTCCGCGCTCAGTCTTCGCCGCGGGCGTCATCTATGTTTTTCGTCGGCATGTCCTGCTCGAGCATCCGCAGGGGGGTGGCTTTTTCTTCTACCAGCTTTCGGTTGGCCGTGCTGTAGCTGAAGCAGGTGTCGCGCATGCCGGGCACGTTGTTGAGAACGAAATCGTGGCGGCGCAGGGGCACGTCTTCTCGTTCGCGTTCCTCTCGCGACTGCGAGGTGAACAGGCGCACGAAATGCAGCTGGTAGGCGGCCTGGGCGATCTCTACCAGCAGCTCCGATACGCGGTGGCACCCGCCCGAACCGCCAACGGCCTTGCGCGCTTCCAGCGTAAAGCCGCGCGCGACCTTCATCCCCACCAGGCGTTCGATGTTGGGGTGGGTCATGTTGCAGACCTCGGTGAAGGGTCCGTTGCGCACCTCGCTGCGGGCGGCGACTATCTCCAGCGAAGGATGCAGGATCTCCACCTCGGCTCGAACGTCGTGTACCTCGTCGCGCAAGGAGGCCGTTATGAGAAAGCGATCTCCCTCGATGGGAAAAATGCTCACGTTCTTGTTGCGGTGATAGATAGCGCTGCGTGTCGGCATCGCTATTGTTTAGCGGGGTGGCCTACCCGAAAAAAGCAGCTTCCCAGCCCTGCCGCTTCAGGCCGCGCTGCGGCGCGTCCGCCTGTACTCGTCGGCTTTTTCCTGGAGGCCGTGGTCGAGCGCGTCGTTTTCACTGTAGCCGTGCTCGGCTGCGTAGCGTCGCACGTCTTCGGTGATGCGCATCGAGCAGAACCTGGGTCCGCACATCGAGCAGAAGTGCGCCTCTTTTGCCGCCGCTGCCGGCATGGTCGCGTCGTGGTAAGAGCGCGCCGTGGGTGGGTCGAGCGACAGGTTGAACTGGTCTTCCCAGCGGAACTCGTAACGCGCCTTCGAAAGAGCATCGTCTCTCAGTCGCGCGCCGGGGTGCCCCTTGGCAACGTCGGCCGCGTGCGCGGCTATGCGGTAGGTCACCACGCCCTGGCGCACGTCGTCGAGGTCGGGCAGGCCAAGGTGCTCCTTGGGCGTAACGTAGCAGAGCATCGCGCAGCCCAGTTGGGCGATCATCGCCGCGCCTATGGCAGAGGTTATGTGGTCGTAGCCGGGCGCGATGTCGGTGGTCAGCGGTCCGAGGGTGTAGAACGGCGCTCCGTGGCAGACGGCCGCCTGTCGCTCCATGTTCTCGGCCACCAGGTGCATCGGAACGTGGCCGGGGCCTTCGACCATCACCTGTACGTCGTGTTCCCAGGCCTTGAGGGTCAGTTCGCCCAGGGTGTCGAGCTCGGCAAACTGCGCCTCGTCGTTGGCGTCAGCGAGGCTGCCCGGCCTGAGTCCGTCGCCCAGCGAGAAGGCGACGTCATACTTTTTCATGACCTCGCAGATGTCTTCAAAATGGGTGTAGAGAAAGTTCTCGCGGTGGTGGGCCAGGCACCAGCCAGCCATTATCGCGCCGCCCCTCGAGACTATGCCCGTCACCCGTGCAGCCGTCATGGGGACGTAGGCGAGGAGCACGCCCGCGTGAATGGTGAAGTAGTCTACGCCCTGCTCGGCCTGCTCGACCAGTGTTTCGATGAACACGTCGATGTTAAGTTTTTCGGGTAGACCGTTAACTTTTTCCAGCGCCTGGTAGATGGGCACGGTGCCTATGGGCACCGGCGAGTTGCGTACTATCGCCTCTCGCGTGGCGTGTATGTCGGGCCCGGTCGACAGGTCCATGACAGTGTCGGCACCCCAGCGCGTGGACCAGCGGAGCTTGTCCACCTCGGTTTCGATGTCCGACACGACCGCCGAGTTGCCGATGTTGGCGTTGATCTTCACGAGGAAGTCGCGCCCTATGATCATGGGCTCGAGCTCGGGGTGGTTTACGTTGGCGGGGATGATGGCCTGGCCCGAGGCAACGCGCTCGCGCACGAACTCGGCAGTCACGCCCTCGCGTTGGGCGACGAAGCGCATCTCTTCGGTCACGTGGCCTTGGCGAGCCCAGTGCATCTGGCTCATGTTGCCGTCGCCGCCTTGTTGCCTTCGGCTCGCGGTCCACTCGGCGCGCTTGTGCGGCAAGCCCTGCTCGGCGCTGAAACCCTGCGGCCCGGTGGTGTCGTAAATTTCTACGGGCGGGTTGTCGCCGGTCTGGGTTATCTCGCGGTGCGGTACGGCGAGGTCGCCGGCGTGCACTTTCTGCGAGCGGGGAAACGTTTCTTCGAGTCCAGGAAGCTTATTTTCGGCCATGATGCTGGGGGATGAAACAACGCGCCCGACGTGGTGTCAATGGAAACGACCGGCCGTGCGACTTGGTGTGTCCGCGGGCCACCGCTATACCTGTCGGCCGGTCGTGCAGGCCGGTCCTTCGGGCCGGGCCCGACCACTGTTGGATCATGCGCATAGTTTCTTGGAACGTTAACGGTATTCGCGCGGCCGCGCGGAAGGGCTTCCTCGGGTGGCTCGAACGCAGCCGGCCCGACGTAGTGTGCCTGCAGGAAACAAAGGCCCTGCCCGAGCAGGTGCCTGACGACGTGCTGCTCGCCATCTCGTCGCTGGGCTACCATCTCGATTGGCACTCGGCCGAGCGCAAAGGCTACAGCGGCGTGGCGACCTTCAGCCTCGAAAAACCCTTGTTCGTCACCCGCGGGCTCGGGTTTGAGCGCAACGAGGGGCGGATTCTTGTCACCGAGCACGGCGCGGTCACGGTTTACAATGTCTACTTTCCCAACGGCCGGCAGACCCCCAAGGGGCCAGACCCCGATCGCCTGGGTTTCAAGATGGAGTTTTACGCCGCGCTGCTCGAGGTGGTCGACGAAGAACGCGAGCAGGGTAAGAACGTGGTCGTGTCGGGCGACTGGAACACGGCGCATACCGAGGTCGACCTGGCCCGCCCGAAACAGAACGAGACGGTGACTGGTTTTCTACCCGAGGAACGCCGGGCGTTGCAGGACTGGTTTGATCGCGGATACGTCGACACCTTTCGCGCCCTCAATCCCGCGTCGGCTTATGAAGGCAAACAAGCGCACGAGCGAGATTATTCCTGGTGGAGTTATCGCGCGGGTGCGCGTGATCGCAACGTTGGGTGGCGCATCGACTACCACGTTGTCGATGCGGGGCTGGCTTCGCGTGTAAAGTCGGCGCTCATCCACGCCGAAGTCATGGGCTCAGACCACTGTCCCATCGAGTTGGAGCTGGACGTTTAGAAACCGCCGCGGCCCACGCGCCGGGGATGTTGCGACAGGTGAATCGTGGGCGGCCACCTGCGCCGGTGTCGCGGAGTGGAGTTGCTGTGGAAGAGCAGGGCCCGGATTCCGCCGCAGGTGCCGACGATTGTAGCCACCAGCAGCACGAAGGCGATGCTGGTGGGTACGGCGCGCAGTATGGTCTGCAGCAAGGTGAGGGCGAGCAGGCAGATCGCGAGTCCGAACACCAGGTAGCCCAGCACGGTAGCCACAGGGCCCCCACCGGGTTCGTCCGGTCGTTGATCAGGCACCAGGCTGGTATCCCAGCCAGCTCTATTTACCGTAACCATTGCTCCAACCGTCGTACCGAACTGTCCCACCCTGATGGGCCACCTGCTTCTCCTGGTAGGCAAGCATACAACCGGCCCCGCATTCTAACCTCACTTGGGGGCTGATTACCAAGCTGATAACCCGTTTATGGCAAAAAACAGGTACAGAAAGTTAAGAATTGGGCTGTTTCCGCACTTGGCTCGCAATTTTGCACGATTCTCACCCGAGCGCTTTGTTCCCCCCCTGAGCGGGGGGTTCCGGGTTCTACAGCATGACAGCGCGTACTCGACACAACACGGGCGGCAGGTGAAAACCCAGTCCATGAGCGACTTGATGGACCTTTCGGCTGTTGAACTTGCGGCACTGGTAAGGGCCGGCGACGCTTCGCCCAGCGATTGCGTGGAGGCAGCGCTGGCGCGTATCGACGAGCGCAACGAGTCGCTCAACGCTTTCGTGCACGTCTGCGCCGAGCGTGCGTTGGGTGATGCGCGTGACCTGGAAAAACGCATGGCCGATGGCGAGCGAACGCTTCCGCTGGCCGGCGTTCCCCTGGGCGTCAAGGATCTCGAAGAGGTGGCCGGACTTCCCTGCACCTACGGCTCGGTGCCCCTGCGCGACAACGTGGCCAAACGCGACTCGGTGCAGGTGGAACGCCTGCGCGCAGCCGGTGCGATCGTGGTGGGCAAGACCAACACGCCCGAGTTCGGTTACACGGGCTTTACCAGGAACCGTGTGTTTGGCACCACGCGCAACCCGTGGAACACCGAGCGCACGCCGGGTGGATCGAGCGGAGGGTCGGCGGCCGCACTCGTCGGCCGCATGGTACCGCTGGTCACGGCTTCCGACGGGGGAGGGTCCACGAGGATACCCGCTTGCTACACCGGCGCGTTCGGCATCAAGCCGAGCTTCGGCCGCATACCGCTGGGGCCACTCGACGGTGGCAGCGCGCAGTGGGCCGACACCATTCACCTCGGTCCCATAACCCGCAGTACGGCCGACGCGGCGGCGTTCATCGACGCCTCCTGCGGTTATCATCCCGCCGACGCCAACTCGCTGCCGCACCCGCGATTTTCTTATCTCGAGAGCATCGATGATCTGCCGACAGGGTTACGAGTGGGCTTCAGCCGTGACCTCGGCTACGCGCGGGTGCAGAAAGACGTGCTGCGCGAAGTCGAAGGCAGCGTGGCCGAGCTGGCGGCGCTGGGATTCGAAATAGAAGAGCTGGATCTGAAGTTGCCCGACCTCGGCAACGACTGGGCCATGATGGCCGGAGCCGAGACCTTCGGCGTGGTGGCGCCGCTGGTCGAAGGCCACGAGGAAGAGCTGGGCCGGGGTTTCTGGCAGGGCCTGCAGTTTGCTTCGCGGCTCGACCCGGCCGGCATCGCGCGCATACAGCGGCAGCGCGCTGAGCTCAACGCGGCGCTTGGTGCCCTGTTCGAAGACTATGATCTGCTGGTAACGCCGCAGTTGCCGACCGAGGCTTTTGCGGCTTCGGGGCCGCCGCCTTCGGGCGTCGACGGTCGGGATTTTGACGCGCCCATGCACGCGGTGGCTTTTACCTACCCGTTTAACATGTCGGGGCATCCGGCGGCCAGCCTGCGTGCCGGCATGACCGACGCGGGCTTACCTGCGGGCCTGCAGCTGGTGGCCGAGCGTCATCGTGACGAGCTGGTCTTGCAGACGGCACGGGCACTGGAGTTGTCCCGGCCCGCGGCCGACTGGCCGGCCTTTCCGTTCTCCTGAGCTAGAGTCCGAGTCGTTCAGCCAGCGCTCGGTGCTGTTCCCAGATTTTCTCGGGCAGGCGATCACCGAACTTTTCGTAGAAGGCTTTCTGGTCCTCTACCTCGGCCTGCCATGACTCACGGTCAATGTGCAGCAGGTCGGCCATCGTTTCTTCGTCGACGTTGTCCAGGCCGTCGATGTCAATCGCGCCCTCGGCCGGCACCCAGCCGACCGCTGTCTTCACCGCCTCGGCTGCCCCCAGGCAGCGCTCGCGTATCCAGCGCAGCACGCGGAGGTTCTCGCCGAAGCCCGGCCATATGAATCGCCCGCCGTCGTCCTGGCGAAACCAGTTCACATGGAAGATAGCGGGCAGCTTGTCTGACTTCGCACCCAGCGACAGCCAGTGGGCAAAATAGTCGGCCATGTTGTAACCGCAGAAAGGTATCATCGCCATTGGGTCGCGCCTGACGACGCCGACCGCGCCCGTGGCCGCTGCCGTTGTTTCCGAGGCGACCGCCGATCCAACGTAAACGCCGTGCTCCCAGTCGAAGGCTTCGAATACCAGGGGAGCCGTTTTCGCCCGCCGACCACCGAAGATGAAGGCCGAAATCGGCACGCCGCGCGGTGATTCCCAGTCCTCCGATATGCAGGGACACTGAGAGGCGGGCGCGGTGA